>DASVAA010000001.1:0-33789 GCA_036376595.1 Ktedonobacterales bacterium
AGATGAGCGCAGCGGGTGATGGCCGGGGCGATGGTAACGGCGCCCATGCTGATGCGGGGCGGCAAGGAGATGGCGGCGGGAGCGTGACCACAGACACCGCCGCGAGCGTGGAGACACAGACCAATTCGGCAGCGGTGCCCAGCTCGCGGGCTGAGGTGCTGGCGAGTCTCGGCTCCCGGCGCACTCCTCTCACGTTGCCTGAGATGCGCGACCTGGGGCGGCAGTTGCGCGCGCTGGGCGAGCCGGTGCTGCCGCTGCGGGTGGGCGTGCTGCGCACCTATACGACCGAGCTGCTGCGCCCGTACTGGCAGTTCGAGGCGCAGCTTCAAGGCTTCGACCTCCAGGTCTACGAGGCGCCCTACGGCGCGCTGCTGCAAGAGGCGGAGCCTGGCTCGGCGCTGGCGGCGCATAACGCGGACCTGGTGTACATCTTCCTGCGCTGGGAGGACCTGGAGCCGCGCCTCAGCCTGCCCGTCACAGGGTTGGCGGCCGACGAGCGCGATGCGGTGGTCGAGGGTGCCGCGGCCAGGGTGCGTGGCCTGCTCGAAGGGCTGAGGGCTGTGAGCAGCGCAACGCTCGTGGTGACGCTGCTGCCACGCCTATGGGGGCCGGAGCTGGGCATCTTTGACGCGATGGACGCGCACTCCGAGGCGGAGCTGCGCTGGCGCATCAAGCAGGCGATCGCGCGCGGCGCCGAGACAATTCCTTCGGCGCATTTCAGCGATCTCGACGAGGTGGCCGCCGAGCTGGGCCGGCTGCGGATGTTCGACCAGCGCATGTGGGAGACAGCGCGCTTCCCGTACTCCGCTGCGGGCGCACAGGCAGTGATCAGGCACTTGATGGCGTATGCCGTGGTGCAGCGGCAGCCCAAGGCGAAGTGCGTCGTGCTCGATGCCGACAACACGCTGTGGGGCGGTGTGGTTGGCGAGGACGGGCCGACGGGCATCGCGCTCGGTCCCGACTACCCCGGCTCGGTCTACGTGACCTTCCAGCGGCGCCTGCTGGAGCTGCAGCAGCGCGGCTTGCTGCTGGCACTGTGCAGCAAGAACAATCCCCAGGATGTCGCCGAGGTTCTGCGGCACCATCCCCACCAGCTCCTGCG
Organism: Ktedonobacterales bacterium; assembly: GCA_036376595.1. GTDB lineage: Bacteria > Chloroflexota > Ktedonobacteria > Ktedonobacterales > JADMIN01 > SMAG-U1939. The sequence goes on from DASVAA010000001.1 coordinate 1,103, forward strand.
CGAGGAGCACTTCGCGGCGACGCGCGTCAACTGGGAGCCGAAGCCAGAGAATCTGCGCGCGCTGGCAGCCGAGCTGAATCTGGGTCTTGAATCGTTCGTCTTCGTAGACGACAGCGCCTACGAATGCCTCGCGGTGCGCCAGCAGTTGCCGCAGGTGACGATGGTCCAGGCGCCGTCGGACCCGCTCGATCTGCCCTACTGCCTGGATGGCGTCGCACGGCTGCAGATCACGAGCCGCACCAGCGAGGACCAGGCGCGCACGCGCATGTATGCCCAGGAGCGGCAGCGCCAGCAGACCGCGGAAGCGTTCCGCAGCCACGAGGAGTATCTGGCGTCGCTGGAGATGGTGATGCGCGTGGGGGTGGACGACGAGCGCCACGTTGCGCGCATCGCGCAGCTCACGCAGAAGACGAACCAGTTCAACCTGACGACGCACCGCTACTCCGAGGCGCAGGTGCTTGCGTTCATGCGCGACCCCGATTGGCTGGTCGCCCACTTCTCACTGTCGGATGTCTTCGGCGATAGCGGCCTCGTCGGCGTGGCGATTGTGCGCGGGGTGGCGGGCATGACAGGCAAGACGGCCGAGGTGGATACGCTGCTGATGTCGTGCCGCGTGATTGGGCGCCGCGCGGAGCAGGCGTTCGTGCGCGAGGTGCTCCAGCGGCTGGCGGGGGCCGGGGTCGAGCGCGTGGTGGCGCGCTATGCGCCGACGCCCAAGAACGAGATGGTGCGCGCGTTCTGGCCGTCGCTCGGCTTCTCGACGGTTGAGACGGAGGCTGGGGACGATGCCAGCGGCGCTGCGGGCGAAGGTGCGGGCGAAGGTGCGGGCGAAGGTGCGGGCGAAGGATCGGCGTACGTATGGGACCTGCGCCGGGGCGTGCCGGAGGTGGGGCCGATGCCCATGCGGGTGACGGAGGCGGAGCGGTAGCGCGGATACTTTACGCGGTTGTGGCGGTCGCCGAGCAGGCCCGTAGGGCGGGCAGGCGGGCTGAAGCCCCGCGGCTAATCCCATACGGGAAGCCTTGCGACACAGCGGCGCCCTGGTCTGAATGAAGAATCAGGGTTGGCGCGGCGCCGTCCTCCGGCGCCGGTCCCAGCAGCCCGCGCTTTGTCTCGCCTTAGCTTGCCGCCTAAGTAGGTGGCCATTGACGCTTGTAGGCTTGTCGTGATGGCCCTCGCGCCGACATTCGCGCAGTACGGGCCGCGCGGTCCACCTCAAAGCTTCACTGACCTCGGGCTTAGGCCGCCTGGCGCGAGCGGACGAAGGCGCTGATCGCATCAATGGTGCGGAAGTGGTCGGGCGTGACGTCTGGGATGGCGATGGAAATGCCGAACTGCTCTTCGAGGAACATGACCAGCGAGAGGACCGCCACCGAGTCCAGGATATTTGAGTCAAGGAGTGGCGTATCGTTGCGCAGCGGCAGCACGCTGCGATCGCTCACCAGGTCTTCGCTGATGTAGTCGTTGATGATCTGGTCCACAAGACCTCCTCAGGTGGGGATGCGAGTGCGCTACTCGAACAGAGGACGCAGGGCGATGGTGTAGGCCGGCTCGCGCAGCTCGCGCTCGCCCACCACCTGCGCCGGCACGCCGGCGACCACCGCGAACGGAGGCACGTCGCTGGTGACGACGGCGCCGGCCATGACGACAGCGCCGCGGCCGATGGTGACACCGCCCATGATTGTGGCGCGCACGCCGATCCAGGCGTGGTCGTCGATCACAATCGGCCGGTAGCGGTCGCGGAACTCAGGGTCGTTGATGTCGTGCGAGCCTGTTACCAGCCACACGCCCGCCGAGATGCTGACGTTCTGGCCGATGATTAGGCCCCCACTGGTGTAGATGTAGCAATCGGGCTTGATGATGGTGCCGCGGTCGATCGAGACGCGGCGCCCGGTGGAGCGAATGCCACCCATCTGCACGCGCTGGCCCATGAAGATCGAGACGCCGGGCGCGACGTACCAGCCGAGCACGTGCCGGTACCAGGCGTGACGGACCGCGAACGAGGGGACATGGGCGACGATGTGGCTGGTGAGGTAGCGGATGGCCGCGGCGCCGACGGTCCGCACGCCGGAGGTGCCGCGCAGCGCTCGCCTGGGCGCGCCGATCGTTCCCATCATGCCACTCCCCGCGCCGCGCAGGCGCCGTCCCATGCTGCGCCGCGTGGGCATAGACGCGGGCGTCTCGGCGGCGCGCAGCGGCTCATCATCCCCCGGCGGCACCAGGGCGGCGACGGCCGCCAGGGCAGGGTCGGTGCCTGCGACCGCGATCTCGGCCGCGACTTCGGCGCCCACGCCCACGCCCGCGCCGCGCTGCGCCTTGCGGCGGAAGGCGGTGTAGAGCGCCTTGAAATCTTCGCGCGGGATGGTGCCGAGCGCGGCGCTGAGGCCGAAGTAGACCAGGGCGGCGATCGGCAGGATCTCGAGAATCGTCGTGCGGTCGAGCGCCAGGACGGCGCCAGCCATCGCGGCGGCAGCGAGCAGGCTCTTGCCGATCACCCGCAGACTGTGCCAGGGCCAGAAAGCGCGCGGCACAAAGGCGAGGCCCATGATGAGCAGCAGCAGCTCGGTGGCCGAGGTGGCGGCGGCGGCGCCGATGTGCTGGTAGCGCGGGATGACCACGAGATTGATGCTGACGTTGAAGACCAGCGCCACGGCGGCCATGATGGCGACCTTCTTCTCGCGATGCGTGCTCATCAGGATCGTCGTGACGACGGAGTTGGCATAGAGGAAGACGAGGCCGGGCGCGAGCGCCTGCAGCGCGGGGACGGTATGCGTGAACTCGGCGCGGTGGTAGAGGAAGCCGATAATTGCGGCGCCGGCGACGACCATCCCGGTGGCGATCGGGATGGCGAGGAACATGAGGTAGTTGAGCGTCTTTTCGACGGCTACCTTGAGCGTGGAGTGCGAAGTGACCGAGAGCCGCGAGAAGACGGGACTGAGGATCGCCATGATGACCACGTTCGGCAGGAAGCACAGCGTGTCGAAGAGGCGATAGGCGGCTCCGTACCAGCCGATGACCGCATCGTTGGTCATCAGGGAGAGGAAGACGGTGTCAATGCGGTAATAGATGACGCCAACGGTGCCCCAGGCCAGGAAGGGCAAGGCGGTGCGGACCAGCCCCAGCATGTGCCGGCCGTCGAGCGAGAAGCTGATGCCGACCACGCGCAGGAACCAGGAAGCCTGCCAGACGGCATTGCAGAAGGCGGCCACCAGCAGGATGGCGGCCATCGTCTGGACGCCGAGACCATGCGCGAGGATGACGACGCCGACCGCCGCGTCGAGGCCCTTCTCGATGATATTGCCGAAGACCGGGTAGACGGCATGCTGGAGGGCGTAGTGCAGCGAGGCAAAGGTGCTGGCAATGCTGGTGCAGAGCAAGGTGCCGCCACAGATGGCGATGATCGCCCGCTCGCGTCCGTCGTAGCCCATCAGCCAGGAGAGGAGGATAATGAGGCCGAAGAGCACGGGCCACATCGCCGCCTTGAGCGCCAGCGTGCTGGAGAGGTAGCGGCGTGCTTTATCGGGCATCTGGGCGACATCGCGGATGAGCTGCTGGTTGAAGCCGAATTCGAGCGGGAAGCCGATCAGCGCGACGAAGGTGATGGCGAAGTAGAGCTGGCCAAAGCGCACGTCGCCCAGGAAGCGCCCATAGGCGGCCGTCAAGATCAGCGTCGAACTCCACGTCACCGCCTGGCCGAACATCGAGAGCATCGTGTTGTTGACGAGGCGGCGCAACGCGTGGCTGCCGTGCTCGTGCGCGTGCTCGACGTGCCGCCCGCCGATTTCGGGTCCGGTCACGGGCACCGAGAGCGCGGCGGCGGTCGAGGTGGCAGTCTGGTCGCCTGGCGTGCGGGAGGTGATCATGCGTGCGCCTTCCGTGCGTGTGGTGTCAGGCCTCCGCGCAGGGCGCGCGAGACGGCGCTGCCGAGGTCGCCGAGCGCGGGGAGCGGGTCGCGCCAATCGAAGACCGAGAAGGTGATCGGCCCGGCGAACGAGCGCAGATATTCGGCTGGCGAGAGCTGGCCGGCGCGTATCTCGGCGAGGCCGGCGGGCAGATCGGTCATCATGCGCGCCCAGCGCACGCCGTAGTGTGGCTCGCGCGGGGTGGGCGGCTGGCCGCAGAGGTCGCGGTAGTGCAGGTAGGGGAAGTCGAGGCCGCAGGCCATACAGAGACTGTGCCAGCCCCACGGCCGCAGGTTGATGTCGAGCAGCTTGTACTGGCCGTCGCGGGGGTCGCGCTTGAACTCGACCTCGACCATGCCCGTCACGCCCATGAAGCGCGTGACGCGGTCGGCCAGCTCCACGATCTCAGGGACCTCGACCGCGCGCACGAAGCTGCTGCCCAGGCCGTAGTCGATAGGGTACTGGCGCATGCGGCGCGCGGTGAGCCGCAGCAAAGTCTCGCCGGCCTTGCAGTACGCGCCGACCGAGTATTGCTCGCGGCCGGTGCCAGGAATGATCTCCTGCACCATGATCTCGTCGGGGCTGATGATCGCCGCCGCGCGCTCGTACTGCGCGCGCAGCTCGCCGAGCGAGGCGGCGGGCAGCGCCTTGAGGCGGATGACGTATTGCAGGTGGACGGAGATCGCCGGCTTGACGATCACCGGATAGGTGATGTCGAGCTGCTCCAGGTCGCTGACGCGCGTGGGATACCACGTGCGCGGATAGGGCACACCGGCTTCATCGGCCATGCGGTGTGTGAGGCGCTTGTCGCAAGCCCAGCGCAGCACGCTCCAATCTTGGGTCGCCAGCGTATAGACGGCGCCAAGGGTCTCGCCGTGGCGCGCCACCAGCTCCACCACCTCATCCTGCATCGGCACGAGCATCCAGTGGTCGAGATGGTGCCGCTTGGCGAGGTCGATCAGCGCGCCGACGAACGAGGGATCGTCCATCGGGCCGTCCCAGCGGACACGGCGGGTGACGTAGCGTGAGTACCATGCCGAGCGGGGCAGGTTGTCGATCGCCACGCTTGGCACGCCGTGGCGGCCGAGGCTGCGCGCCACGGCCAGTGCCTTGAAGTCGCTGCCCAGCAGCACGGCGCCCGGTATGGGGGCCTGATCCGGCATCTTCTGCCTCCGTCGGTCACGTCCCGCGGTGGCGTGGGGCGTGGAGCTGGTCACGGTTGGTGTTAGCCGCGAGCGCCCGGCTCCGCTCTCCGCGCCCCTGGACTCCCCGACGGACGCGCGGGCTGGCGGGCGAGCAAGCGCCCACGACACGATCAGCGCGAGCTAAGCGTTGGTCAGCGCGGCCGTCGCCGCGGCTTCGCGCGCCGGTACGGGAGCCAGCGACCGGCGCAGCGTGCGCTCGGAATGGCGCGCGATCTGGCGGGCGCTGATGCGCGATCCGGCGACGAAACGGCAGAGCGGGCCGAAGTTATAGCTGGCAATGGCGCCGCAGAAGTACAAATCGGGCACCGAGCCTTCAAACGCGGTGTTGAGGATCGGGAAGCCGTCGTGCGCGCGCAGCCCGTCGAGCAGCTCGCCATCAAGGAAGCCCAGACTCGCCAGGCTCGGACGGAAGCCGGTCGCCAGGAAGAGATGGTCCACGGTGCGCGTGCTGCCGTCGCTCAGCGCCAGCTCCAGCCGCTCGCCACGTGGGGTGGCGCGGGTAATCTCGACGCCGCTCGTCTCACGCACCAGCCCCACCACGCGATCCTTGAGCCAGGGTGCGCCGGAGGGGCGCGTGGCGCGGTGCTCCACCCGGGCGCGCGTCTGGTCGGAGAGCATGCGGTAGAGCAGGGGATAGTGGATCAGCCAGTTGAGTCCTGGCGGGCCGACGTCGCTGGAGGGGTAGAAGATGTGCTTGGCGGGGCCGGTATAGTTGTAGAGCTTGCGGTTGATCCAGATCACCGGCCCGCGCGCCAGCAGCTCGACATCGGCGGCGCCGGCCTCGTGCAAGAAGGCCGCCGTCTGCACGGCGCTCTGCCCGCGGCCCAGCACGGCCACCGTCTTGCCCTGGAAGCGGTCGAAGGTTTTGTGGACCTTGGTGTGCGTCGCCAGTTCGGGCGGCAGGTCGCGCGCGAAGCGCGGCACGCTGGCGAAGGCGTCAATGCCGGCGGCGACGACCACCTTGCGTGCCGCCACGCCGCGGCCGTCTTCCAGCTCCAGCCGGAAGCGCCCGTCGCCGTCGCGGGCGAGCGTGCGCACGTAGGTCGGGTCCACGTCGCGCACCGTGTGGCGCGCGAACCAGTGGCCGTAGGCGACGAAGTAGGGCAGGGTGATCGGCTCGCGCTTGGGGACGCCGAGGAAGCTGGTGTAGCGGTCGAGCGTAAACCGCGTGTATGGGTCGCTCAGGCTGGAGGCGCTCCAGACCGATTTGAGGTGCATGCCGTCGGGCATCTTGGCCCAGAACTCCATCGTCTTGCCATAGACCCGCGTCGGGATGCCCCGTGCCTGAAGGTACGCCGCCACCGACAGTCCATATGGACCTGCCCCAATCACGGCCACTGGATCGTCATGCATGTGAGATGATCTCCCTCGCTACCTCGCCCACCACACGCGCCGCCACTCTCTGGGGGAGCGCAACACGCCACCGTCTCGCTCGCTTGCGGATACCCTGATACCTCGAAACTACCACTCGCGTGTTGGCAAACAATGGAGGCACCGGTAGAGAGTGGGTGATTTTCCGATCCTCTAGCAGCCGCTGGGTGCGGCGGGCGAGACGTGGTGGGGCCAGCAGCGGCGGCAATGGGGAGGGCACATCAACACGCGATTTTCACGCGCACGATCACCCCGTTCGCAGGCCGCGGGGGGTAGTGTAGATGGTGGTTGTGCTGAAGGAAGTGAGGGTAGCCGCAGTGCGTCGTGCATTAGAAGCGTTGTTTCGCCGGCCGAGTCGGTTCATCCTGTTGCTCGTGTTGCTGCCGATCATCGGGGCAGCCGTTGGCTTCATGCTGCCACGCTCGTATCAGGCGCAGGCATCGCTGTGGGCCAATCAGCGATATGCGGTGATCGGCGCGACGGGCTCTGAAGCGGATTTGCTGGCGACCGAAGCGGAAACTCAGGTAACGGCGCTCAATGAGCTGCTCCAAACGCGAGTCTTCGCGCTGCAGGTGGCAAACCAGACGCAACTGATCAACACGCTCAGCCCGGCGGTAAAAGCCGACCCCAACGCGCGCGACGACGCGCTGGTGCAGGATATCTCCGGGCGGGTGATCGTGGCAACGCAGGGCACCTACGTCTACACCATTTCCTACACGGATAAAAGCCCGCAGATCGCGCAGCAGGTGGTGGCGGCGGTGATCAAGAGCTTCGGCGAGCAGAGCCAGGGCCTCTCGGTGATCGAAGGCCAGAACCTGCTCCAGGCCTATCAGGCGCAGCTCCCGGCGGCGGAGAAAGCCGCCGACGCCGCGGCGCAGGCCGAGGCGCAGTATATCAATCAGCACCCCACGGAGACCGCGGCGCAGCTCACCAATGACCCGCAGTACTCGCTGCTGCACGCGAAGACCCAGCAGGCCCAGGCGACGCTGCAAAACCTGCGCACACAGATCGCCACCCTTCAGCAGGAGATCGGTCTCCTGTCGGGTGGCCCCAGCACACTCTTCACGGTGCTCGACCAGCCGACGACGCCGGTGCGGCCAGTCTCGCGCACCAAGACGCTGATCATGGCGGGTGGCGCCGGCGTGGCGCTGGCGCTGCTGGCCTGCGCGCTCTATCTCGCGCTGCTGGTGCGCCGCGACCGTGCATTGTATACTCCGGCTGAGGTGCAGCGCGCGACTGAGCTGCGGGTGCTGCTGCAGCTCCCAGCGCTGCCCACCAGCACGGTATCCGCCTCGCGCCGGGCGCTGGCGGTGGCCGACGCGCGTACCTCTCCCCGCAAGAGGATCAAGGCACCGCGCACGTAGTAGGTGGTAGGTGAGAGAGTAGGGGGCGGCAGGCAGCACGCATACGGCAACCGAGCAGCAGGCAGCAAGAGCAGGTGCAATGATGGGGAAGCTTGATATTGACGCGCGGCCGGACTTCCTGGAGCCGGATCCCGACGATCTGTCCGATCCGCCGGCCGGCGCGGGCATCGGCTCGCCGGTAGAGGCTCAGCCCGCGCCGCGCGCCGGGGGTAAGGACGGCGACGGCAGCCTGGAGCTTGCGCCCCCGACGCCGATGCGGCTCTCGCAGCGCGACGAGGCCAATCTCTCGGTGGTGCGCGAGCAGGCGCGCCGGCTCTCGCTCGCCTTGTTCTTCCGCGAGCAGTCGCCGGTGCGCAGCCTGGGCTTTACCAGCGCGGTCGGCGGCGAGGGCAAGTCGTTCATGGCGCTGATGACGGCTTCTGTGCTGGCGCACGATAGCACTGAGCCGGTGATCCTGGTGGAGACAAACTGGGAGCATCCCACCCTGCACGAGCAGCTTGGCTTGCCGGCGTCGCCTGGGCTGGCGGAGTGGCTGCGCGGCCAGTGCGACGAGAGCGAGGCGCTGCACCAGGTGGCCGCGAACCTTAGCGTGATCACCGCCGGCAACGGACACGAAGATGCCGTCAAGCTGTTGCGCGTGTTGCGCGACCGCAGCGCGGTGGACATGATCAGCAGCACGCGTGCGCTCTATGTCTTCGACCTGCCGCCGATCGTCACGTGCTCGTACGGGCGCATGGCAGCCAGCGTGGTGGAGTCGGTGATCGTCGTCGTGCGCGCGGGCATTACGCCCGAAGGGATGGTCGCCGAGGCCTGCGCGCAGCTCAAGGACCTGCCGGTCGAAGGCATTATGCTGAACCAGGTGTCGAGCCGTATTCCGCAGTGGCTGCAGCGGATCCTCTAGGACGTGGCGGGGAGAAACGTGGGATGAAAGAAGTCGCGGCGCTGCTGGTGGCGTTTCTACTCATTGGGCTGGCGTGGCGCAAGTTCAACGCCAGTGCGCGCATCGCGCTGCTTGGCGTGATCGTGGTGATCGTCGCCTACATGACGATCAAGCAGGTGGCATGAAGATGACCTTCGTCGCCACACCACCCGCCGCACCGCTGCGTGCCGCGCCGGTCACCGTGCCGTTGATGGCGCGCGAGCGCCGCCGGTTCGAGCGGCGCGCGTACCTGCTGGTGCTGGTGCTGGCGCTGGTGCTGACGCCGTTCTTCGTCTACGGCGGCTATAAGCTCAGCTTCGGCCTGATGCTCGCGCTGGTGGGCATTGTGCTGCTGCTCGTCGCCATCGCGCTGCGCCCGATTGTCGCGTTCTACGCCGTCGCGATCTGCGTCGTGCTGGTCGAGCAGGAGCCGCTGGCGTTCCCGGATTTCACCGACCAGCTCAATGTGTTCCACTGGCCGCCGCGGCTCGCGGGATTGGTCGAGCGCCCGATCGGCGCCCTCTTTCTCTACGCGCTGCTTGTCCTGCTGATCCGCAACTTTGCCACCCGCCGGACGCTGCTGGAGGGCGGTAAAATCTTCGGTGCGCTGCTGTTCTTGATGGGCGGCGTGCTGTGGGGCGTGCTGCACGGCTTGCAGGTCGGCGGCAGCTTCCGGCTGATGGTGATCGAGGTGCGCCCGTTCGAGTATCTCTTCTTCGCCTACGTGCTGGCCTACAACGTGGTGACGACGAAGCGCCAGATCATCACGTTCTTCTGGATCGTGATCGTCGGCGCCGGCATCAAGGCGATGCAGGCGATGTATATCGTCTACGGCGTCCTGCACGGCACGAGGGGTGATCTCAACGAGATCATGGCCCACGAAGATTCGTTCTTCTGGGTGGCGCTGGTGCTGCTGGCCGTCCTCTTCCTGTTGCAGCACCGCCTCCGCGCACAGATGCGGCTGGCCTGGCTGATCGTGCCGTTCGCGGTGATCGCGGTCTACGATAACAACCGCCGCGCCGACTACGTGGCGCTGATGATTGGGGTCGCGGTGGCCTGGATTGTGGTGATCGCCATCAGGCAGACGGGTTCAAGCCGGCTCAAGCACATCGTCGGCCTGGCAGCCATCGGCGTGGTGGCCGGCGCATATATTCTGATCTTCTCACATGTGCAGGGCGCGCTCGGCGCCCCGGCGCGCGGCGTCATCTCCACCATCAGCCCATCGGCCAGCGATGCCCGCGATGTGGCCTCGAATCTGTATCGCCAGTTCGAGAACACCGATCTGCTCTATACCTTCCACCAAAGCCCACTGCTCGGCTGGGGCTACGGGCGCGACTTCTTGCAGCCGCTGGTGCTGCCCAACATCCTGGTGAACGACCCCTACTATTTGCTGGTGCCGCACAACACGATCTTGTGGGTGCTGATGAGCCTCGGCGTGGTGGGGTTCGTGGCGCTGTGGAACTTCTTCGGCACGCTGATCATCCGCGGCTGCCAGTACGCGCGGCAGATGCGCGACCCTTACCTGCAGCTCGTGGCGATCTATATCGTCGGCATCTGCTTCATGGAGGTGATCCTCGCCTACGCCGACTATCAGCTCTTCTTCTTCCGCAACGTGATCTACATCGGGCTGCTCGCCGCGATCCTCATGCGCCTGCCGATGATTGACGCCGAGCAGACACGGCGCGAGCGGGAGAAGCAGGAGCGTATCGAGCGCGAGCGGCAGGAGCGGGAGGAGCGCGAGCGCGCGGTACGGGCCGCCCAGCGTGTGACGGTGCGCATGACCGGCTCGCCAGCGTCATTCCACGTGGACGGAGTGCCGGTGCCGTGAGCGCAGCGGCGCGTGGCGTGTGGCGCGTGGCGTGTGGCGTGTGGCACGCGATCCGGCCAGCCATTGGGGGGATCGGCCGGCGGGATTGTGGCGCGTTATGGCAAGATGAGATATGTGGCGTGGCGTGGTGTCGCGTCGCGCACAGGAGGATGATACGGCATGCCGAACGCGCTGATTACGGGAATTACCGGCCAGGACGGGAGCTATCTGGCGGAGCTGCTGCTGGAGAAGGGCTATCAGGTTTACGGCGTGGTGCGCCGAGCGAGCACGCTCAACGACGGGCGCATCCGCCATCTGCTGGGGCGCATCGAGCTGCTCGACGCTGACCTGCTGGATCAGCTCTCGCTGATCGCGGCGCTGCGCCACGCGCGGGCGGACGAGGTGTACAACCTCGCGGCGATGTCGTTCGTCGGCTCGTCGTTCCAGCAGCCTGTGGCAACCGGCGAGTATACCGCGCTCAGCGTGACACGCATCCTGGAGGCGATCCGCCTTGCCGACTGGCCGATCCGGTTTTACCAGGCGTCGACGTCGGAAATGTTCGGCCGAGCGCAGGCGGTGCCGCAGAACGAGCAGACGCCCTTCTATCCGCGCAGCCCGTACGGCGTCGCCAAGCTCTACGGCCACTGGATCACCGTCAACTTCCGCGAGAGCTACGATCTCCATGCCTCATCAGGCATCCTGTTCAACCACGAGAGCGCCAGACGAGGATTGGAGTTTGTCACGCGCAAGATCAGTCACGGCGTCGCGCGCATTAAGCTGGGCGCGCAGGACAAGCTGGTGCTGGGCAACCTGGAGGCGCGGCGTGACTGGGGCTTTGCCGGCGACTACGTGGAGGCGATGTGGCGCATGCTCCAGCAGGAGACACCCGACGACTATGTGGTGGCGACCGGCGAGACGCGCAGTGTGCGCGAGTTCGCCGCCGCCGCCTTCGCCGCCGCCGGGATGGCCGACTGGGAGCGCTACGTCGAGGTGGACCCAGCGCTCTTCCGGCCGGCGGAGGTGGACCACCTGATCGGCGACGCGAGCAAGGCGCGCGAGAAGCTCGGCTGGGAGCCGCGCGTGCGCTTCGAGGAGCTGGTGGCGATGATGGTCGAGGCCGATCTCAAGCTGGTGGCGCGCGAGACCGGCCAGACGCTGTCGCCGCACACCGTGCGGATTACGCGCTAGGGTCCTCACCCCCGGCCCCTCGCCTCCGCAGAGGCGAGGGGAGCCTGGCATCGAGGCGTTGGGGGGTGGGGGGAATGCGGGAAGGGCGCAGCGGCATGCCAGAGCGGATTTTGATTACGGGCGCGACGGGCTTCGTCGGCGGGTGGTTGGCGGAAGCCTGCCAGCGTGCCTACCCGCAAGCGGCGCTCTTCGGCCTGGGCCACCCGCTCGCGACAGGGGACCACCAGCCGTCCGCGTTGTCGCCGGCGCGGGCGCCGGCACCGGCGATGCCGCTCACGCATATCGAGGCCGACATCACCGACGCCGGGCAGGTGCGCGCGGCGATCGCGCAGGCGCGGCCGGACCTGATCTTCCATCTTGCCGGGCAAGCATCGGTTGCCGCGTCGTGGGCTGACCCGGCGCGCACGCTGGCGGTCAATGCCGGTGGCGCGGTGCGGCTCTTCGAGGTGCTGCGGGCCGAGGGGCTGCTCGCCACGCGCGTGGTGCTGGCGGGATCGGGCGAGCAATACGGCAACGTGGCGGAGCAGGAGAACCCGATCGGCGAAGAGACGCCCTTCCGGCCGGCCACGCCCTACGCCGTCTCGAAGGCGGCGCAAGACCTCTACGGCTACCAGTACGGTGCCGCCTGGCACCTGCCGGTGCTACGCGCCCGCTCGTTCAACGCCTTTGGCCCGCGCGGTGGCAGCGCCTTCGTGATCGGCGATTTCGCACGCCAGATTGCGAGGTTAGAAGCTGGCGCGGGCGAGCCGGTGCTGTGGGTGGGTAATCTCGCGGCGCGACGCGACTTCCTGCCGGTGCAGGATGTGGTCGCCGCGTACCTGGCGCTGGCCGAACGGGGCCGGCCCGGCGAGGCGTATAACATCGGATCGGGGCACGGCCACAGCATCGAGGAGGTGTTGCGCGCACTGGTGGGGCTGGCGCGCGTGGAGATCGCCGTGCGCCCCGATCCGGCACGCTTCCGCCCGGTGGATGTGCCGCTGCTAGTGGCCGACACGACCAAGCTGCGGCGCGAGACGGGCTGGCAGCCAGGGTACGACTTTGCGCGGGCGCTCGAAGAGACGCTGGAATACTGGCGCCTGGTGGTGCGGCAGTCGGTGGCGGCGAACGCGGCGGCAGACGTGGCGGCCGGCGCGGAAGGGGCGGGGGGAGGATAGGGGCATGAACGGGTTGAGCGTGCTGCGGTGGGTGGTGCTCGCGGCGGAGATCGTCGTCGCGCTGCCGATTGTGTATCTGGCCGCGATTACATGCGCGGCGCTGATTGCCCAGGCGCGGCGCAAGCGGCGCATGTTCGCGCCGCCGACCGATCCTCCCACCTTCGCGTTCCTGATCCCCGCGCACGACGAAGAGGCGTTGATCGGCACACTGCTCGCCAGCCTGAAGCGGCAGCGGTATCCCGCCGAGCGCTACACCGTCTGCGTCGTCGCCGACAACTGCGGCGACGCCACGGCGCCGATCGCGGAGGCGGCCGGGGCCGAGGTCTTCGAGCGCCACGACGTGACCCAGCGCGGCAAGGGCTACGCGCTGAGCTGGCTGTTGGCCGAGCTGGATCGCCGCGGCCAGCGGTACGACGCCTACGTGGTGATCGACGCCGATTCGGTGGTCGCGCCGGACTTTTTGGCGGCGATGGCGGCCGAGCTGGCGCGCGGCGCGCGGGCGTGCCAGGCGCAGAACACTGTGCTCAACACGACCGAGGCGCCCAGCACGACCCTGCGCTGGCTGGCGATGACGCTGATGAACCACGTCCGCCCGCTGGGGCGCAACGCCATCGGCGGCTCGTCCAATCTTTCGGGCAACGGCATGTGCCTCAGCCGCGGCCTGCTGGAGCGCTTCCCCTGGCGGGCCTTCGGGCTGGTCGAGGATTACCAGTATTACCTCGACATCGTGGCCGGCGGCGAGCGCGTGCGCTATGTGCCCGAGGCCGTGGTGCGGTCGCACATGCCAACCTCGTTCGACCAGATGCGCTCACAAGACGAGCGCTGGGAGTCCGGCTCGCCGCAGACCTCGACGGGGCGGATCGCGCTGCGGCTCATCAGGTCCGGCCTGCGGCGCCGTAGGGGCGTTCGGTGGACGCCCATTGCGCCGCTCGATGCCGTGGCCGAGCTGCTGGTGCCACCGCTCTCGACGCTGCTGGCGGCGCTGCTGATCGTGCTGGCGGGTGCGGCGGCGATCGGTACTGTGGGCGAGCGCGTGTTTGCCGCGGCGCTGTTGGCCGGCTTCGCGCTCTACGTCGGCTCGGCGTTCATCATGCTGCGGCCGGAGTGGGCGACCTACCGCGCGCTGCTCTACGCGCCGGGCTACATGGCGTGGAAGCTCTGGGTGCAGCTCGTGCTCAAGCGCCGGGGACAGAAGCGCGGCGAGTGGGTGCGCACCAAGCGGCCCGACGCCGTCACGCCGGTGGGCGAGTGAGGCTCCATGAAAAACGGCGGATTGCCGCAGCAATAGGGGCTGGAAGATGCATCCGCGCCGCGTGCGACAGCGATATGGGGGCCGGCGGATGAATCCGCGCCTAAGGGCGTGCCGCCACCAGAGCCTTGCCCGCGCGGGCTGTTCCCGTTGTGATGGGTATCGCGGGGGATGACGGGATGGGAGGGAACGATGACGACGGCGACAGAGACGGAGACGGAGACGCGCATACGGGTGGCGGCCGTCACTTACGACTACTATCCCTTTGACGTGCGCGTGCGGCGGCTGGCCGAGGCGGCGGCGGACGCGGGCTGCGACATGGACGTGATCTGCCTGCGCGACGAGAGCGAGGCGGCGCGCGAGGTCTACAACGGCGTCGGCATCTACCGGCTGCCGATGCATCGCGGCTTCGGCGAATCGCTGCCGGCGCGCGTGGTGGGATGGACGTGGTTCATGCTGCGGGCGGGCACGCTGCTCACGCGGCTGCATCGCCAGCAGCGCTATGACGTCGTGCATGCCCACAACATGCCCGATTTTCTCGTCTTCTCCGGCCTCATCCCACGCCTCGGTGGCGCGCGCGTGATTCTCGACGTGCAGGACACCAGCCCCGAGCTGATGGCGGCTAAGGCGCGCGGCTGGAAGAAGCGCCTGCTCTTCCGCCTGGCGGCGATCCAGGAGCAGGTCTCGGCGCGCTTTGCCGATCATGTGGTGACGGTGGGCTGGCCGTTCGAGCAGAAGCTGCTGGCACGCGGCGTGAAGCCAGAGAAGATGACGATCGTGCTCAACAGCACCGACCCCAAGATCTTCCCCCCCGAGCGACAGGGGCCCTCGCCCAACGCCGCCAACGACCCCGACAAACCGTTCATCGTGATGTACTGGGGTACGGTGGCGGAGCGCAACGGCGTGGATATCGCCCTGCGGGCGGTGGCGCTGGCACGCGAGGCAGTCCCCAACCTGCGGCTGGACGTGATGGGCCGCGGCGAGCAGGTGCCGGTGCTCAAGCAGCTCGCGGCCGAGCTGGGGATCGGCGACCGCGTGCGATTCAGCGATCCAGTGCCGGCGGAGGAAATTGTGGACTTCGTGGTCCACGGCGACATGGGCATCATCCCCTATCGCTGCGACGGCTTCGCCGAGCTGGTGCTGCCGACCAAGGCGTACGAGCTGGCGCTGATGCAGCGGCCGATCATCGCCACCGATATGGTGGGCGTGCGCTCGATGTTCCGGCCGGAGTCGCTGGCGCTCTGCACGCCAGACGATCCGCGCAGCTTCGCCGACGCGATCGTGACGCTGGCCCGTGACCCGGAGCGGCGCGCGCGCATGGTGGCGGCGGCAGCGGAGGACTACGCCCCGTACCGTTGGGAGGTGGCGAGCGCGCGCTACGTAGAGCTGCTGGCGCGGCTGAGCGGGCGCGGTACGCCGGCAGTGAGCGTACGAACAGCAACGGCGGCGCACTCCTGAGCTTGACCGGCAATTGGCGAGGCGGCGCAGGCGCAGGTCACTTCCTTTGGCAGCGCGCCCGACCGCTGAGCGAGGTGCGCCTCCACACCGGCCGGGCGCGGGTTCCCTTCAGCCCAGAGGGCGAGGCGGGCTTCGCCACTACAGCCCAGAGGGCGAGGCGCCCCTCCGTCTGCCATGCCCTGCGCACCAATGTAGGGGCGAGACCTGTCTCGCCCCTGGGGTCGCGCGTGAGGACTACGCCGGCTTCTCCAGACAGAGGAACGCCAGGCGCGGCTTGTGGAGCGTGCGCCAGTCGGCGGTGGGCGGCGTGATCATCACCTTTGCCATCAGCGCCTGGGCCGGGCCGAGCAGGATGTGGGTCAGCGGCGGCAGGTGCTCGAAGAGCTCGCGGTCGGAGCGCTCCAGCCCCTTCTCGCCCACGTAGGCGAGCGTGCGCAGCCGCAGTCCCGACGGCTCGATCAGTCGCTCGTAGAGGTCCTGCTCGCTGTAGCGCCGCTGGAAGAACACGCTGCCGTCCGCCGCTGAGGTAGAGGCCGACGACCAGTAGAAGCTGCCACCGGAGCGATACTGATCGGCGGACAGGGGCGAGAACGGCACCGTCAGCAGGCAGCGACCGCCGGGTCGCAGCACGCGGCCCATCTCGCGCAGGCAGTCGGAGTCGCCATGCTCAGGGATGTGCTCGACCACCGAGACGGAGAAGATTTTGTCGAAGGATGCGTCGCCGAAGCTGAGCTTGCGTCCATCTTCGACCTCGACGTGGAATTTCTCCGGCGCGAGACGCTCTGCCTGGCGCAGCGTGGTGTATTCCTTGACGAAATAACCGTCAATATCGGTCGAGTAGACCTCGGCGCCGAGCTTCTTGGCAAGGTAGAGCGCGAGCAGCTTGGGGCTGCCAATGTCGAGGATGCGGTCGCTGGGCCGGAAATCGGCACCGTCGTAGACGAGGCCGAACTCCACCGAGCGCCAGTAGCTGACCGGGATGATCAGATGGCGCAGGGCCGGCTTCACCTGCCCGCGTGCCATCAGCTCGGCACCCACCTTCACACCGTAGGAGTAGAACATGCGCCGCGCCCCTTCCATCCTGTCAACCCTATCAACCCTATCAACCCTGAATCCGCGACCTATTGTGTGCTCAGCATGGCCGAGTGATGTAATGGTACGCCCGGCCGCTGTGGCGACGACCGGGCGCGGGAGAGGTTCCCGGAGCTGCCCGCGAGGGCATCTCCGGCACAAGGGTCACTGCACGTTGGCGATCTTGGCGTCGTCGAAGTAGATGGTCCCGGGAGCCTCGTTCCACAGGTACATCACACTGACACCGCCGCCGGTGCCGACCGAGAGGTCGCCGCTGACCGACATGATCGAAGTGCCGTTGAGCCAGACCTGTGCCACGCCGCTGGTCTGCTCGTTCAGCTCGATCTCCACCGAATACCACGTGCTGGCCGCGATGAGGTTGCTGGCGCTGTACAGGTCGTAGCGCGTGCGCGCCCCGTTCCAGACGTACACGTCCAACCCCTTGCGGCTGCCATCGTAGATGATCACCCACATGGCGTTGCCGCTGGGATCGTTGGCCCGCGCAATGGTCGAGACGCCGTTGAACGCCGTGGCATCCACCTGGAAGGCGAAACTGGAGTAGGTGAGCGTCTCCACACCGCCGATCAGATTGGCGCCAAGCAACTCGTACTGGCTGCTGGCATTGGCCAGTGCCAGCGCATAGGTGCCGCTGTGGACGACGCCGGTCTGGACGGTCGCCGTCCCGGTGCCGACTGGAGCGAGCCAGGCGCTGGTGTTGCCGCTTTCGAAGCCGTCAGAGAAGTAGATGCCGTTGGGCGGCGGCGGCGGCTGGACGCCGGTGCCACTCAGCGTGATGGTCTGCATACCGCTGGCATCGTTGTCGGTGAAGGTCAGCGTGCCGGAGCGGCTGCCGGTGGTGGCGGGCGAGAAGGTCACATTCACCGCGCAGCTCGCCTGCACAGCCAGGACCGCGGGGCAGTTGTTGGTCTGGCTGAAGTCGGAGCTGTTGGTGCCGCCGGTGGTGATCGCGCTGATATTGAGCGGTGCGGTGCCGGTGTTGGTCAGCGTCACGGTCTTCGGCGTGCTGGTCGAGCCGATGTTCTGGTTGCCAAAGCTGACGCTGCTGGGGCTGACCGAGGCCGTGGGGCCAGGGTAGCCGCTGCCGACAGGCCCGTTGTACTTGTTGCTGGTGATCACGTCGTCGAAGTAGATTGTGCCCGTGACCTGATTCACCAGCCCCACCGAGGCGACGCCGCCACCCGCGGCGACCGAGAGATCGCCGGACGCGGTGCCGATGCTCGCCCCGTTGAGCCAGACCTGGACACCGCCGCTGGTCTGCTCGTTGATCTCGATCTCAGCGCCGTACCACTGGTCCGGCAGCACGACGTTCATGTTACTGTAGATGTCGTAGCGGGTGCGCGCGCCGTTCCAGGAGTACACGTCCAGTCCCTTGCGGCCCGCGTCGTAGACCACGACCCACAGCAAGTTGCCGTTCTGGTCGGTTGCCTGGGCGATGGTCGTGGTGGCGCTGGCTGGGCTGGCGATGCGGAAGTAGAAGCGCGTGTAGGTCAGGTTCTCGGGTCCGCCGATCAACGTCGCGGGCAGGACCACATACTGGCTGCTGTTGCTGTTGATCAGCGAGACGTCGTAGGTGCCACTGTTGACGACGCTCGTCTGGATCGTCGCGGCACCGGGGCCGACGGCAACGCCCCAGTTGGCGAAGTTGCCGCTCTCGAAGCCGTCGGAGAAGTAGATGCCATTGGCGGGCGGCGGCGGGAAGACGCCCGTGCCGCTGAGCGCGATGGTCTGCGTGACGCTGGGATCGTTGTCGTTGAGGGTCAGCGTGGCCGTGCGCGCGCCCGACTTGGCCGGCGCGAACGATACGGAGATGGTGCAGTTTTGGCCGACCGCCACCGAGGTCCCGCAGTTGTTGGTCTGCGTGAAGTCGGAGGCGTTGGTGCCGGAGACGCTGATGCTGTTGATGATCAGCGGCGCGGTGCCGTTGTCGGAGAGCGTCACGAGCTGCGCCGCGCTCGTCGTGCCGACGTTCTGATTGCCGAAGTTGACGCTATTGGCGGTGAGTCCCGCGATCGGGCCGGGATAGCCGCCGCCGACCGGGCCATTGTAGGCGTTGCTGCTGATCACGTCGTCGTAGTAGACAGTGCCCGCGCCATCGTCGTGCAACTGGAGCTGGTTGATCCCGCCGCCAGCGCTGACCGAGAGGTCGCCGCTGACAGAGCCAATGGAGGCGCCATTGAGCCAGATCTTCGCCAGGCCGCTGGTCTGTTGGTTCAGCTCGACCTCAAGGCCATACCAGGCGTCAGGAGCCACGATGTTGGGATTGCTGTCTATTTCATAGCGCGTGCGTGCGCCGTTCCAGGCGTAGGCGTCGATCCCCTTGCGGCTCGCGTCGTAGACCACGACGAGCATGTTGGACGTCGTAGTTCCGGTGACGTTCTGCAACACCAGCAGGGTGGTCGTGGTGGTTGCGGGGCTGGGGATGCGGAAGTAGAAGCGCGTGTAGGTCAGCGTCTGTGGGCCAGCAGAAGAAGGATAGGTGCCCTGGAGGTATTCGCTCTGCCCCGAGGACGCGACGAGCTGACCGGCCCATGCGCCGCTGTTGATCACCGTGGACTCCGCGGCCGCGGTGCCGCTGCCAAGGCCGGAGCCGCCCCATTGGCTGAGAGTGCCGGTCTCGAAGCCGCTGGTGAAGTACGTGCCGGCGGGCGGCGGGGGCGGCGGCGGCGGCGGCGTTTGGCCGATGAATTTGTAGAGGATATTGGCGGTGGTCTGCTGCATGCGCGGGTCGGCGGTCGTCCGGCCGCCGTAGTTGTCAAGGCCCCAGGCCCACGTGATGTCGCCGGCGTTGAAGACCAGCGCGCCGCTCGATGCGGTGTAGATGCTGGAGTTCGCGTAGCCAGCCCCGGTATTGAGACCGGTCACCGGTGACTTGGAGAGCACGGTGAGGCCCGGGGGCGTGGCATTGGCGGGGCCGACGCTATCGTACTCGTAGGCCACGATGCCAGGCACTGAATCGCCGTTGTTGAAGCCGGTGTTGGCGTAGACCCAGTTCGAGGCGTTCTGCACGACGTACGCCGTCGAAGCCGTGGAGAGCTGGTCGCCGTAAGCAAGGCCGGTGATCGTGCTCTCGGGCATGTTCACCACGGGATCGGCCCAGTTCGAGGTGACGATGGAATTGTTGACGCCGTACATCGGGTCCGGCCCAGGGAAGGTGGTATCCTCGGCGAAGTCCTTGTAGCCAACCTGGATGCGATCCGGCACGCCAGCGGCGTTCGGCTCGAAGCGGATCTGCCAGTACATCTCGTTGCCGCCGAAGAAGCCGGCGTTGACACCCGCGTTGATGGCGCTCTGCACGTTGTTGCGCATCGCCATGGACCAGTATTCGTCGTGGCCGACCGAGAGGAACGCCAGGTGGTTGGTCAGCGGGTTGGTGTTGAGATCGGTATCAATGTCGGTGGAGTAGGTCAGATCGAAGCCCTGCTCCTCGGCCCATCGCACGAACGGAAATTCATACCACAGGAACTGGCCCGCGCCGTTGCCAGAGTCGTAGGGGCGGTCGTAGGAGACCTTGACGGCGTGCCCACCCCGGAAGACGGAGCCATTGGTGTTGTTGGCGTAGAGGCTGACGCCGCCCCACGCATTATAGGCTTGGTACGTCGTGACGCTGGTCTGAAAGTCAATCGCCTCGTGGCCGCCGTCGTTGCGCACCACAAAGACGATGTAGCTGCCAAAGCCGTTGGAGGCCGAGAGCTTGGCGAGGTAGGTGCCGGTCACCCAGTTGGAGGGGACGCTGAGGGTGGCCGTCTTCTGCCAGTTGCAGGCGATCATGCCCGTCACGGTGTTCGGCAGCGGGATCGCCTGCGCCTGCCCGGGGTAGGTGCCGAGGGTCATCATATGACGTCCCCCAGTGCCGCCATACCACCCCATGCGATAGATGTCAATGGTGACGTTGGAGGCCGTCGTGGTGACGTAGAAGTCAATCGAGCCGCCGTGATTGACGCTGGTGGCCGAGGCGTAGCCCGAAACCTGCGTCGGATCGGTTGGCGGGGTGACGCTGGCCCATCCGGGGTCGCCGGGGTTCTGGTTCTCGATCTGGATCGCGTTCTGTGTCGCGTTGGGAGCCAGCGGCGAAGCGTGCGCCGTGGAATGGCCCGCGATGGCGAGCGTGCCGACCTGGAAGACGAGGATCGCGGCCAGGGCGATCACCCAGCGTGTGACCACGCCCCTGGTCGCGCGCCCGGCCCGCATGTCTGGGTACCGCGCAATGTGCTTGTTCATAGGATCGCCAGCCTCGTCTTGCCCTTCTCGGCACGGCGGCTGCGCTGCCGTCGCCCGTGCTACTACCCGACGCCCCGTCGTCTGGAGCGCCGGAATCTGATCTGTGCGCCGCGCTTCGCCATTGAGCGCGCGGCGCCACCTCCGATGAGTCCCGTGCCGAATCGTCTGATAGCTGTCGTGAGGAGCTTACGAACCGCCGCGGGCGGGCGCCGCCGACGCATCACGCGCCCCCGCTCTCGTTTCGCCACTCCTCGGCTCCGCTTGGCCCTCTGAGTCGCGCGCGCCATCGTGGTGTGGCGCGCGCACCTCGAGGATGCGGCGGAAGAAATCTTGAATCGTCACCGAATCAATGTCGCCGGTGATGGCCAGCGCGGCCCGATAGCCCCGAGGCCACAGCCCGAAGCGCACCAGCGGCGTGTCGGCGCGCTCGATGCGCTCCACCAGCGCGATGCCGCGGCGCATGCGCTCTTCGCGCGAGGTGCCCAGGCCGTGCGGCAGCTCGATGTAGGCCGCGAAGGCCGCCGCCGACTGGGGTGTTGCCGTGAGGCAGGGATAGCCCTGCTCGCGCAGAAAGGCCACGACCTCCCAGGGGGTATCGGGCGCCACGGCGACCGCGGGGTAGCGCGCCGCATGCACCGTGAAGTGCGCCGCGCCGCTCACCTGCGCGTCAGGTCCGTGCCAGGCCTCGCTGTCGGCGCCGGTCACCTTCACGTTGCGTGCGAGAACCGTCCCCCGCGCGGTGTGCTCGGTCTCCACGCGCCAGGAGCCGGTGTCGAGCGGGGTCACACTGATGCGGAAATCGAGCCGCTCGCGCCACCAGGCCGCGATGTCGCGCAGTGGGGCGATCCAGACCGGCAGCGGAAGCTCCTGGGCGCCGTCGAGCAGCGTCGCCAGGGCATCGCGGCAGAGCACGCCGCGCTCGGGGTGCAGGTTGAGCACGTAGACCCCGCCGTAGGCGTAGACGCGGCGCAGCACCAGCCGCCAGAGGCGCCCGACCGCCGCGGCGTCGGTGATGCGCAGGCGGTCGAAGAGCATTTCGTCGTCAGGGATGCTGGTGGGGATGCGCACCAGCTTGCCCTCCATGTGCGGCCGCAGGGTATACGCCGCGCAGGGGATCGCCTGGAAGAGATCGAGCGATTTTTCGTAGCCGCCGCGCAGCTTGGTGGGCAGCGCATCGGGTTGGACGACATCGTGGAGCACGGCTTCGTTGCTGTCGTAGGTGAAGCCCAGCTCATCAAAGACGTCCACCGAGTCGTCGGTCCAGCCCAGGTAGGGATTGCGGAAGCCCTGGAAGGGCAGATCGACGCCCTCGAAGACGCCGATCGCGCGGGCGGTCTGGACGCATTGCTGGTCGCGCGAGAGGGTGCGGTAGTCGTTGTGGACGTAGCCGTGGATGCCGATCTCGGCGCCCTCGGCAGCGATCTCGTGGATCAGGTCGGGGTGGCGCTGGAGCACGACCGCGGGAATGAAGAACGTGGGGGCGCCGTCGTGCTCGCGCACGCAGGCGACGATCGTGCGCAGGGCGGTGCGCGTCTTCGCCTCGGAGAAGCCGAACCGCGTGAAGACGGTCCACAGCCGCCGGGTGAAGTTGTGCAGGCCCTTCGTGCGAATCGAGAAGGTGACCAGATCCATCGGCGCCCCCTGGGTTGGATACTTATGAAACGGCAACGCGCGCGTGTGCGCGGATGACCTCGCAGACACGGTCGATCTCGTCCCCGCGCAGCTCGGGGAACATCGGCAGCGAGAGGATGCGCCCGGCGAGTCGCTCGGAGACCGGCAGCGCGCCTTCGGGTAGCGCGAAGTCGGCGCAGGCCTTTTGCAGGTGCAGCGGCAGCGGATAGTGGATGCCACTGGCGATGCCGGCGGCGGCCAGCGCCTCTTTGAGCGCGTCGCGCTCGCCGGTCTGGATAACGTAGGTGTAATAGACGTGGTGCGAGCCGGGGCGCTCGTAGGGCGTCTCGACCAGCCCCGCGGCCACCAGATCGCGCAGCCGCTCGGTGTAGGCGGCGGCGTGGTGGCGGCGGGCGTCGTTCCACTCCTCCAGCCGGCGCAGCTTGATGCGCAGCACTGCTGCTTGCAGCTCGTCGAGGCGGCTGTTCATGCCGATCAGGTCGTGGTAGTAGCGGACCTTCGAGCCGTGGCTGCGCAGCATGCGCAGGCGCTCGGCCAGCTCTGGATTGCTGGTGGTGCAGATGCCGGCCTCACCATAGGCGCCGAGGTTCTTGCTGAAGTAGAGACTGAAGGCGGCGAGATCGCCGATGCTGCCGACCCGTTGGCCCTCGTACGCGGCGCCCTGCGCCTGCGAAGCGTCTTCGATCAGCCACAGCTTGTGCGCGGTGGCGATCGCTTGCAGCGGGGCCATGTCGGCAGCCTGGCCGAAGAGGTGAACCGGCATCAGCGCGCGGGTGCGCGGCGTGACGGCGGCTGCTGTCTGCTCCACGTCCATCGTCTGGGTGAGGGGGTCCACGTCCACGAAGACCGGCCGCGCGCCGGCCATCACGATCGCCTCGACGGTGGCGATGAAGGTATTGGCGACGGTGATCACCTCGTCGCCAGGGCCGACCTCGCAGGCGCGCAGGGCGAGATAGAGCGCGTCGGTGCCGGAGCCGACGCCGATGCCCTGATCGGCGCCGACATACGCGGCGAACTCGCGCTCAAAGCCCTGCACGTTGGGGCCGAGGTTGAGCTGCATGCCGCTGAGGGCGGCATCCATCGCGGCGAGCACCTCGTCACGGATGGTGAGGTACTGGCGCCGCAGATCCACCAGCTCGATGGGCGGCAGAGCGCGATCGTGGTCAGAGGCGTGGTCGTGGATATCGGACATGCGGGGTGGCTCCAAAGCTAAGAGAGTGATCGCCGGCTCTTGACAGCCGGGAGGCGAACGGTACGGCGATGGCATGGGCGAGTGCGAGAGCGAATGTGGTTGGCGGTTGGCTTTAGACCTCCACCTCCTGGCCGCCGAGCTTGAGCGATTGCTCGATGGCGACCAGCGTGCGCGTGACCGGCAGGCTCCACGCGCCGTCGGTCAGCGGCGTCTCGCCGCTGCGGATGCAGTGCGCGAAGTGCTCGCAGGCGACGCGCAGCGGCTCGGCGAAGGGGATCGTGGGGATCGTGATCGAGCCGTTGCGGTACGAGAGCTGGAACTCCTCGAAGGTAGTGGAGTGGGCGGGGTGGTCTACGCCGCGGTCGTAGATGCGAATCTTGTCCTGGTCTACGTCGTCGTAGAGCGCCATCTTGCGGTTGCCGACGAGGGTGAAGCGGCGCACCTTGGTGGGGTGCAGCCAGCTTACCTGCAGGTGGGCCACGAGGCCGGCGGGCGCGGCGTAGCGCAGGTGGATGTAGACGATGTCTTCGATCCCCGGCGCGACATGGCTGGCGCCGTCGGCACGGACACTGACCGGATCGGCGTCGAGCAGGTAGCGCAGCATCGAGAGGTCGTGCGGCGCGAGATCCCACACCACGTTGACGTCGGGGCGGTAGAGGCCGAGGTTGAGGCGCTGGGCATCAATGTAATAGAGCTTGCCCAGCTCGTTGTCGCGCAGCATGCGCCGCAGCTCTTGCACCGCCTGGTGGTAGAGGAAGGTATAGCCGACCATCAGCGCCAAGCCGCGCTCGCGCGCCAGCGCCACCAGCTCCTCGACCTCCTCCACCGTGACTGCCAGGGGCTTCTCGACGAAGACATGCTTGCCGGCCAGCAGCGCGGCGCGGGCGAGGGCGAAGTGGGTCTTGACGGGGGTGGCGACGATCACGGCGTCCAGCTCATCGCTGGCGAACAGCTCCCCCGCATCTTTGGTGAAGCTGAGCCGCGGCCCATTGAACGCCTGGGCAGCCTGGGCGAGACGGCCGGCGTCGAGGTCGGCGACGAAGCGCACGGCGCTGTGGGGCATCGCGCCAAGGTTACGCACCAGATGCGGTCCCCAGTAGCCGTAGCCGATGACGCCGAACTGCAGCGTGCGCACTGGCGCATCCTCCGCGCGCTCGCGCTCCGACAGCGCCGCCGGAGCCATAGCATGTGTGATCACGTCTCGTCCCCCCTCACCCAAACGGTCAAATACGCCGGCCCGCAAGCCAAGCCCGCAGTCCATCCACACCACATCCTCCACCCGATCCGTGCCCAGCGCTCGGCTAGCCGCCGCCGCGCAGCACGGCGGGCACCGTCAGCACGATCAGCTTGAGGTCTTCGAGCAGCGACTGGCGCCGCAGGTAGGCCACATCCATTTCGATCATCTCGTCGAAGGTGACGCGGCTGCGGCCGTAGACCTGCCAGGTGCCGGTGACGCCCGGCTTGCCGGCCAGGCGCCGCATATCACTCGGCCTGTAGAGCGCGACCTCGTAGGCCAGCGGCGGGCGCGGTCCAACGAGGCTCATCTCGCCGCGCAGCACATTGATGAACTGCGGCAGCTCGTCGAGGCTGGTCTTGCGGATGAAGCGACCCACGCGGGTGATGCGGGGGTCGGCGGAGAGCTTGTAGCGGCTGGTGGCGCTGGTTTCGTCGAGCGCCTGGCCATCCATGAAGCGCCTGATGGCATCGCGGTGGACCGCGTCGTCGTTGTTGACGAACATCGAGCGGAACTTGAGCATCTCGAACTCGGCGCCATCCAGCCCGACGCGCTTCTGGCGGAAGAAGATGGGGCCGGGGGAATCCAGCTTGATCGCTACCGCCACCACCGCCATCAGCAGGCTCAGCGGAATCAGCAGCAGCACAGTGCCCACCAGGTCGAGCACGCGCTTGGCGCGCAGGTAGCCGGGGCTGAACGAAATCTCTGGACGTGCGGGCGCTGTGACCGCTACCATACGCACACCCTCCTCAAAACCCATCGCGAACACGTTTGCCAGAGCTGCCACTTCTGTATTGTCTTGCCGGGCGGTGAATATCGAGTGCGCAAGGCGATGGAGAAGCGATGCAGAAGTGGCGTGGTCAGCCGAGGTGTCCATAGAGCTGGCCTCCCACCGTGTCGGCCACCGCCAGCGGCAGCCGCCGCCAGCAGCTCGTCGCCAGGCGGAACTTCCAACTGCGCTCCGAGGTGGTCGCCAGCCCCCGCAGCGCGGGGAAGTAGTAGTAGGTCAGCGGCTCCAGCGTCGCGCCCCAGCCGCGCTTGAACTGCATCAGCCCCTCGTTGTCGCGCGCCGTGCGGCCCATATCGAGCGTCGCGTAGCCGGCGGCGGCGGCGCGCTCGATGGCCTCCCACATGAGCAGGTTATTGGGGCCGTGGGCCAGCGCGCGCGGATCGGAGGCGCCGTAGGCGTAGCGCAGCGTGTCGCCGGCACCGAAGAGCACCATCCCCGCGACCACTTGATCGTCAATCTCGGCCAGCAGCACCCGCAGGGTGCCGTCGGCGGCGAAGGTCTGCCACAATGCGCGGAAGTAGCGCCAGGGCTGTGCCGGCATGCCGTGCTTGCGGCAGCGGGTCAGCAGGTGCAGCCGATGGTAGGCGAGCATGTCGTCGAGGCTCGCGGCTGCGCGCACGGTGACGCCGGCCTTGCGCGCCTTCTTGACCTGGCGCTGCACCGGCTTGTGCAGGGCATCCCACGCCGCGCTGGGGCCGCCCGCGAGTGGCACCAGCCAGCGCACGTACAGCTCGCTGGCGGCGAAGTCGCCGCGCGCGGCGAGTGTCTCGTTGGGACCGGTGCGCAGCTCCAGGTATTTGGCGCCCTCGTGGCGTGCCAGCGCGACGGCATGATCCACTAGCTCAGAGGCCGCGCGGTCGTCATCGGCGAGCAGCGGCGCGGAGTCGCTGAAGGGCACGGAGACGAGGCGCCGGCCGGTGAGGGGACTGCGCAGGAGGCAGAGCGGCAGCAGACCGCGAATCGCACCGCCGGCATCGGCGACGGTGAGCGGGATAGCCTCGTAGCCGTAGACCTGCCGCAGCAGATCGAGCCAGGCGGGCTGGCAGGCGAGGGAGCCGGTGCCCCGGTCGCGCGCGTAGGTCCGCCAATCGGTGTCGCGTGTCGCGATCATGCGCCTCCCTCCACACTGCCCCGCACCGCACTACCCAAGCACTACCGCAGCCGCCACCACAGTCGCTCTCGCCTGCGCTTTCGTTCAGCGTAGCGCAGCTTCGTGGGCATGTAGTGATGGGGCAGGTGGAGATTTCGTCACGGCTTCACACGCGGTCGCATCGAGCAGCCGGTGGCGCAGAGCGTCGCCAGCGTGTAACCTGAGACCGTATCGTGTTGCGCGCCGCATTCTGACATCTGGCGACCACGTGGGGCAAACGGGCGTAACTTGAAGGGGGCAGTAGACGATGGGCGCGCTCGACGCGGAGAACGGCACGGTGGCGGATGACACCGGCGAGGTGGGGGATCGCCCAATACGGATGCACCTCTCGGTGCCGCTGCCGTGCGGTATGGGCGGTTGCCGCCGGCCGGCCAGCGAGGCGCTGGCGGAGCCGGACCCGGCGTGCCCCGGCGCGTGGGTGCTGCTGCCCATTTGCCCGGTCTGTGGCGCCGACGCGCAGGCCGGTGCGCGCAGGATCGCAACGAGCGGCTGACGGCGCGGGCAGCCGCTCGTTGCGATCCTGCCGCACGCCATCAATGTGTGACGACGGGCGTGGGGGTCGGAATTTGCACCGGGCTGTTGGTCTGGCCGGCGACGATCTTCGTGCCTAACGAGGGGCCTTGCAGCAGCTCGTACATCTTGCCGTCGGTGAGGCCAAGGACGACCGGCACCGCGACCCACGTGTTGTTGGTGTACTGGAGCAGGTAGGCCGGCACCGGGTTGACCTGGGCGCTGAGATTGCCCTCGTCTTGCAGCGCCGTCACCATGTCGCGGGCCTTGCTGAGCGCGGACGTGACCTGCTTCTTGCTGAGGAAGCCGCCATGTTTGGGGTCGCTGGCCGCGGCGGCGAAGCGCACGGCGCTGGCCGGCACCAGGTCCACGCCGATGGCCTGATTGGTGATGATCGTCGCGCTGGCCGACATGCCGGGCAGCAGGTTGGCGCCGTTGACACTGTTCATATCAATGTCGATCGTCACGGGGTAATAGAGCACGCCGCCGCTGGCCTGGCCTGTGGGCGCGACGCTTGCCACCGAGCCGTGGTACGTCTGCTTGCCGGAGGCAGGCACGATGATCGTGACGGTCTGCCCCTTCTGCACGCCGGAGATATTGGCGACGCTGACGTTGGCCTTCACCTGGATCGCGCCCAGGTCGGCGATGCGGATGAAGGGCGTGTCGCTCTTGCCGGCGGTGCTGCCGACGCTGCCGTAGATCGCGTCCACGGTGCCATCATGCGGGGCGGTGAGCACGGCGCCGTCGAGGTTATCCTGCGCGGTCTGCACGGCCGTCTGCGCCACCGAAACCGCGGCCTGCGTCTCGTTGACGGCGGCCTGGGCGGCGGCGTTCTGATTGTCGGCGGCGGCCTGGGCGGCGGCGTACTGGTCCTGCGCGTTCTGGATACACGACGTTCTGCCCCCGCAACCCGTGATCGCCGACTGCTCCTGGTCATAGGCCAGGGTGAGCTGGGCGTCGGTCAGGGCCTGCACCTTGTTGAGATTGGCGTTGGCGTCGTCGGATTTGGTCTGTGCGGCGGTGAGTGCCGCCTGGGCCTGATTGAGCGCATCCTGGAGCTGCGTGGTGTCGAGCTTGGCGAGCGTCTGGCCCTCGGTCACGGTGTCGCCGACGCTGACGTCGATCTCGGCGACGGTGCCGCTGCCCGCGAAGTTGGTATCGTAGACGGCGCTCTGCAGCGCGCCCGAGCCAGGGACGGAGATGGTCAGGTTGCCCTGCGTGACGCGCGCGTAGACCACCTGCGGCGTGAAGTGCTGCACCAGCGCGACGGTGACGCCCGCCAGCAGGACGACGAGCAACAGCGCCGCGGTGAGTAACAGCCGGCGACGCTGGGCGAAGGCACGCGCGGCGGGACCGCGCTCGCGCAGTGCGGCGAGGGTGCGCGGCGCACGCCAGAAGCGCGGGCGCCGCGGTGGGGAGAGCGGCTCCCGTACCAGCTCGTCCTGTTCGCTCTCCAGCTCGTTGGCCACTTGAGTCCTCACCTGCTCGGTTTCGTGGTCAGCCTCCGACATCGCCGCCACCCCTCCTGCGACACACGCCCATCACGCCTGACGCACGGCTTCAAGAACCGTACCGCAGCGTCGCGTCCCATAACCGGCCCATTTGGCACCCGTCCACCGTCGCTGGCGTCCGTTCTCTCAGTACAGACGCGCGAGCGCGCGCTCCAGTACAGCGCGCGGACTATCGCCGCCGCGCGGCGAAGCTGCGCGGTTGCGAGACGCGGACCGCCGGACTCTGGCATGGTAGCACACTCATGTGCGCAAGGGGAGATGGACGTAGGACTGTCGCGGTTGGCATGGAATCCGCGGTCGCTTCCCGCGCGCAGCCAGCGGTTGAAACCGCGCCTGGAGGACATTCCGCCACGAAACCCGCCGTCGCGGGTTCGGGACGGACTGACGGCGAGCGGAAGTCCGGGGCTGGCGGAGCGGCTGTGTTACACACGAGCGGACTTCCAGGACCCGCACCACCTGACGGCCTCGGGCGCGATCAAGTTCTCGGCGTGGGCGGCACGGTCGATCGTGGCCTCGGCGCGGGCCGGAAGCGTCTAGCGCGCGAGATCAGCCACCGACTCGACGATCAGTGTCGGCCGGTAGGGGAAGCGCGGCACGTCTTCGCGCGCGGTGACGCCGGTGAGCACGAGCACGGTGCGCATGCCCGCCTCGGTGCCGGCGCGGATGTCGGTATCCATGCGGTCGCCGATCATGACGGTGGTCTCGGAGTGCGCGCCCAGGCGGCGCAGGGCGGCGCGCATCATCAGCGGGTTGGGCTTGCCGACGAAGTAGGGCCGCACGCCGGTGGCCTCGGCGATCAGCGCGGCGACGGCGCCGGTGGCCGGCACCAGACCCCCTTCGCCGGGTCCCACGGCGTCGGGGTTGGTGGCGAGAAAGCGCGCGCCGCCGGCGATTAGCCGCACGGCCTGGGTGATGCGCTGGTAGCTGTAGGCGGTGGTCTCGCCGAGCACGACGTATTCGGGCTGGAGATCGGTGAGGATATAGCCGGCGTCGTGCAGCGCGGTGGTTAAACCAGCCTCGCCAATGGCGAAGGCGGTGCCGCCCGGCGCCTGGCGCTGGAGGAACTGCGCGGTGGCGAGCGCCGAGGTGAAGAGCTCGTCTGGCTCGACGTGCAGGCCAAGCCGCCCCAGCCGCACCTGAAGGTCGCGCGGGGTGTAGAGCGAGTTGTTGGTGAGGATCAGGAAGGGGATGCCGTGCTGCCGCAGCCGCGCGATGAACTCGTCGGCGCCGGGAACAAGCTGCGGGCCGCGGATGAGCACGCCGTCCATGTCCATCAGATAGGCGCTGACCGGGTCGTCGCCGGGGATTGTCATGTCGCCTCCACAGGTGATTTTTTCGCTGGTGTTCACCGCAGAGCATAGCAGGGCCGCGTGGATATGAGGGTATCAGGGACGTGGCAATGAGGCGGGCCACGCGACGACAGCGTCACGGGTGCTGGTAGAGCGTTTGCGAATAGCCTCCGTTGTTCTTGCACGTGCCTGGATACCCTCCATTGTGGGCAAAGAGCCCATTCTGGCATTGCACGACATATCCAAACTGATTCCAGAAGCCCTTGACGCACGGAAACACACCGCAAAATTGCGGGTGTGGCGGATTGGTAATCAACGAGCCGGGGGTGAAGTTGTAGCCCCAGGGGTTGCAGTAGGGATTGGGACAGGGCGTGGCGACCGGCGGCGTGGGGGTGGGCGTATCGGTCGGGCTGCCGCCGGGCGTGGGCGACGAATCGCCGCCAATGAGGGTGGGCGTCGCGCTGTCGCCGGGGGTCGCGGTGGTCTGGTCGGCGGCGGAGCTGGTAGCCGCGGAAGCCGACGATGTGGGGGAGCCGGACGAGGAGGTCGAGGCGGCGGCGACCGGACCGCCAGACTGCGGGAAGATTGCGCTCACGGCGCCCCAGCTCAGTGTGCAGCAGGCGACCAGGAGCAGCACGCCCAGCGCGATCAGCGTGATGCGCACGTTGCGCGTCATGGCACTCAGGCCGGCCGGCGGGGCGACGCCGCGCTCCTGCGGCGAGAGCGGACCCAGGCGTGGCATCGGCGGGCGCGCCGGAACGAGCGGGATCGTAGGCGCTGTATCGCCAGGCAGCTCGTTGCCCAGACGAGGGAGGCCCCACGTCGCAGGTGACGCATCAACTCCCAGATTGGGCCGCGGCGCTGGAGCCGGCCGCGTCGGCGTCTCGTCCGGCCCTGAGCCGCCCTGTTCGTTTGCCATCGCCCGCCCCGCCCCGCGCAATCCCACCGGACGCTTCGCGCCCGATACTACGCCGCGGCCCGCACGGTGTCAAGCCATGCAGGCTCTCGGGGATCACTTCCCCAGCCACAGCCGGTCGTACGTCGCCCAATCGCCATCGGTGGTGAGCGCGTAGCGGTAGATGGCGACGCCGGCGAAAGGGGCGGTGGTGCGGTCGCTGTTGAGGCCTGCCACTACGCCGCTCAGGCCCGTCTCCATGTTCTCCGCCGAGTCGTGGAACCAGAAGCCGTTGCCGGGATAGGTTGGCAGGCCGATCAGCACCTGCGGCGGGTGGGCGGCGCTGCGCACGGCCTCCAGGATGTGCTGTGTCTCTTGTTTGACGGCGAGTTGATAGGCCCAGGCGGTGGGCATCGCCGTGTTATAGAGCATGGCGACGATCTGGTCGCAGTGCGTGGCGACCGCCGCGTAGAAGTACGAGGTCCACCAGGCGTCGGCACGGCCGATGTCGCGCAGTAGGCTCGCGGCCTTCGCGTCGGGTGCCCATTTCTGCGCCGAGATCGAGATGATCGCGCTGGGCGGCAGCACCGTGCGGGTCTCGTCCAGCAGGTCCAGGAAGCGCGGGTTGTTGTTGAGGATTGGCTCGATATCGTAATGCACGCCGTCGTAGCCGAGGTCCTGGACGAAGTGCGCCGCGGTGTGAGCGATCTGCACCCGCACCGACGAGTCGTCGAGATTGACGCTCTCGTCCGGCGGGAAGCCTCCCGCGATCTCCACCTGGCCAATCCAGGCGAGCACCTTGAGGCCCGGCAGCCGCTGGTGCAGTGCGGCGGTGAGCGCCGCGGCGTTGGGCGCGCGGTCGCTGGGGATCGTGCCGTCGCTGTTGAGCGGGCCAACGTGCGCGAAGACATAGCCAATCTGTTCGCGGCTTAGGCGCGCGGCCAGGGCATCGTAGTCGTCGGCACTGTGCGCCTGGCCAGCCCAGGTGTGCTCCAGCCAGACGGCGTTCTGCCCGCGGTTGAAATGCGACCCGCTATAGCTTGTCACCGTCTGACCCAGGCGCCAGATGGCGAAGCCGGAGGCCAGCAGCAGCACGAGCACCAGCGCCAGCAGCACCAGGGCTGCGCGCGCCAGGCGCGCGCGCAGCGGGCGGCGCTGGCGGGGCACGCCAGCGTCCGGCCCTCCTTGGTGCCCCGGCCGCTTGCCGGGGAGCGGCCAACGTGGCGCCTTCGCACCGCGCTCCTGCGCCGGTCCGCTGCTCGTGCGCGCCGTCATGCTGCGTCCTCCCGCGCCACGTGTGCAGACGTTCATCGTGGCGCTGAAATACCGGAGCACGTCTCAATGGGACGGATCGTCCGAATTCGAGCGCGTCAGCTCCGCGCCGCTCCTGAGCGTGACCGTGCATGCCCGTCGAGCGCCGCGTTGGCGAGCGCGTCGGCCTCGGCGTTGCGCCCCCGCGGCACATGCGCGAACGTGACGTGCGGCAGCGCTCGCGCGAGCGCCCGCGCCTCATCATAGAGCGGACGCAGCGCCGCGTTGTTGACGTGGTACTCCCCG
>DASVAA010000002.1:0-63692 GCA_036376595.1 Ktedonobacterales bacterium
GCGGGGTCCATCGCCACGATCGTCATGTGCCCCTCGGCGACCAGCACGCCCGGCGGCGCGGCATTGGGCAGCTCCGCCGTGTCGTCCGCCGCGCGCCGAACGCTGAAGGCGTCGGTCCACGACGTCGTGCCGATGCGCTCCACACGCGCCTCCACGTCGAGCAGCATGTCGAAGACGACCGGCGCGCGGAAGTCTACGTCGAGGTGGACGCGCGGGAAGGCGGTGCCCTTGAGCGCGGTGGCGTAGGGCAGGCCGGCGGCGCGCATCATGGCGTGCTCGGCAACCTCGAAGTAGCGCATCATCGCCGTGAAGTGGATGCGGTCGCTGCTATCCACGTCTACGAAAGGCACCCGGACGCGAACGGTGGCGCTGGGCATGGGCAATTGCTTCCAATCTGTCGCAATCAATAGGAGGCGAGGCATAGTTTACCCGACAGCATCGAGTCCCGACCACAGGGTTGCGGGAGTCCCGCTACCGTCTGGATGCTTCTGCACTGCTGAGTGCGTTGGGGCCTGTGCTATGGATTCGGGGGCGCGACCTGGCGGCACGGCACGCAGCACGCTGAGAAGCTGCTGTGCTTCGGTCCGTTGCGCATCATCAAAGCGTCCAGTGGCGCTTTCCAAGAGCAATGTGAAGTCCTGAATCGGAGCATGACCTGACGGGAGCGTCGCTGGGCCACTAGCCAGGCTCAACTGAAGCGGAGCTTCGGCGCGAGATGACTTGCGCGCCTTCTGTTGTGGCGAGGACTTGCCGCCGACGTAATCTCCCATCGGTTGCAGGCCGTGAGCAAAGCGGCGCAGAGCGGTCACGATCGCTTGTGGGCTGTTATCCATGCCGATCCAGCGTCTGCCAAGCTGCGAGGTCACGGCAAGGGTCGTGCCTGAGCCACTGAAGGCATCCAGGACCAAGCCGCCTGAGCGGGACGATGCCTGAATGATGCGGTGCATCACATCGGGATTCTTCTCCGTGGGATAGCCGGTGATCTTGATGTTCTGGTTGTGTGCGTCGAGCATATCGAGCCACATATCCTGCACCGCGACGCCTTCGCTCGTGTCGAGGAACACCTTCCAGCCGCTTCCGCAAAAACTCCACGTAGTGCGGCCCGGTCAGCAGATCATCATAGGCAGCTTCTTGATCGCGCGATTCGAAGGTGCTGCTTGTCGCGTAGGGCGGATCAATATAGATGAGTGTGACGTGGCCGCAGACGGCGGGATCGCGCAAGAGCGCCGCCAGCAGGGGAAGGTTATCGCCAAAGTACATGCGATTCGGCTCAGGTTGAGGGCAAGTCCCCCTCCTGAACTCGGTGATCTCCGCGGGTGGTGTTGCGAGAACGTCTCGTTCCGTAGACTTGCCCTCGTACACGACCTGCAAGCCATATGCGGCACTCTCTGGCAAAGCAGCGGCGCCATCTCGCGGTAGCGCCCGTTTGCGCCTTGGTTTGGGGATCCCCGTCGCCACGCTGTCGCCCTCCTGTTAGCTGCGAAGCCACTCCTCTGTTATACGTTCCTCCATCATCCGAAGGGAAAACACCCTGACCTTAGCCCGCACCTTGCATCCCCCATCCAGCGCGAGGTCAGCTCTCATCAGTTTCAGGAATTGCCGATGCAGGCGCGGGAGCAGCCGGCGCAGGTAGTGGGCGCGGTGGGCGGCGCGAGATGCGAGCGCGGCGCCTGGCCTCGGCGGCGGCTTTGAGCCGCGGCACCACCAGCCGCGCGTAGAGGAAGGCGAGCGCGAAGATCACCAGCGTTACGGCCAGCGGCAGCGGATCGATAGTGCCGGAGGGCGAGATGTTGAGCGCGGCGGCCAGCGCCAGTGCGCCGAAGATGATCACCGAGGCGATCGGGATCGTCCAGCCCAGCGGGATGCGGAACGAGCGCGGGGCGTCGCGGCGGCGCCGCCGCAGGCGGATCACGCACAGCCCGACGATGGTATAGATCAGCGCTTCGAGCACCGCGCCGACCAGGATCAGGATGTTGTAGGCCGAGGTCTGCGCCACCAGCACGGCAACCGCCGCCGAGGCGACCGCCAGAGCAACCACCGTGAACCACGGCACCAGCCGATCGCTCAGCGCGGCGAAGATTTCGGGCAGCGTGGCCTCGCGGGCAGCGGCGTAGAGGAAGCGCGAGGCGGTGGCAAACCCGCCGTTGAAGGTCATCACGCCGGTGAAGAGCGTGGCGAGCAGCATCCAGACCACGCCCGTCGAGCCAAGCGCCCGCTCACCCAGGAGCATCTGCGGCACCGGCGAGCAGAGCTGATTATCCTGGCCGATGTGGCTGCACAGGTGCGTGATGCCGATCAGGTTGGTGCAGGCGACGGTGAAGAGCGCGTACGAGATGAAGAGCAGTCCCAGCGCCACGAACATGCCGCGCGGAATCTGGGTCGTGTCGTTGATCTCCTCGGAGAGCGGCGTGACCCACTCGAAGGCCGAGAAGGTGAAAACGCCGACCGCCACGGCGTTGAAGAGGTTGCCCGGCTGGTGCAGCGCGGCGAACGGCTGGTGCAGCACGAAGCCGCCGTGCGCCAGCGCGACCAGCGAGATCGCCGCCAGCGAGATCAGCAGCGCGAAGGTGGTGAGGTCCTGCAGCAGCCCGGCGATCTTGATGCCCAGCAGGTTCGACACCACCGCCAGCGCCAGGATGACGAAGATCCAGCCCAGCACCGGGATGCCGGGCAGGTGGAAGTAGCTGGTGGCGTAGGTGATCGCCTGCCCGACGACGTAGCTGTCGGCGGCGATCACGGCGACGACGGTCAGCACGTAGCCGTAGGTAACGGTCAGCGACGTGCGCTCGTTGAAGGCGGCGGTGAGGTACTGGCGCACGCCCGCGGCGGTGGGGTAGAGCGCGTTCAGCTCCGAGAAGCAGAAGGCGGCCAGCAGCGCCAGCGCGCCCGCCACCAGCAGCGCAATCCACGCCGAGTCGCCGGCCAGGAAGGCGGCGATCTGCACGCACGAGAGCAGGCTGATGGCGGCATAGGCCAGGCCGGTACTGGTCGAGACGATGGTGCGGAAGGGCAGCACCCGGCGAAGCTGGCCGGCGGCGGGTGCCGGTGCCGGTACGGGCGAGGCAGAGGCGCACATCTACGGCCCTTTCCAGGCAGGGAAGTACGGAGCATGCGGAGGTCGCGGGAAGGTGACAGAGAATGCGAAGATCGCGAAGGAAATAGGTCGTTCAGCGAAGGGCTCATGCCGGTGCCTGCGGCACGACGCTCCCGTACGTCTCCGGTTCCCCCGCATGTTAGCATGGCTGTCCAGCAGAACGCGAGATACGCGAGGCAGGCGCGCGCCGTCCGGCTCGCGGCGCTGCTGGGCGGCAACGTGCCCTACACTACATCTTCGGCTCGCACCCCGCGATCTTGAGCTGAGAGGCAGCGAACCCTCGATTCAGCGGCGCAGGTCAGCCCAGCGGAAGCAGCGCGTGAGGTGGTCGTTGACCATACCAGTCGCCTGCATGTGCGCATAGCAGATGGTTGTGCCGACGAAACTGAAACCGCGCTGCTTGAGGTCTTTGCTGAGTGCGTCGGAGAGCGGCGTGCTGGCGGGAATCTCGACTGGCTCGCGCCAGGCGTTCTGGATCGGCGCGCCTTCGACGAAGCGCCAGATGTACGCGTCGAAGCTGCCAAATTGCTCCTGCACGGCGAGGAAGGCGCGCGCGTTCTGCACCGCTGACCCAATTTTGAGCCGGTTGCGCACGATGCCGGGATGCGCTAGCAGTCCGGCGATCTTACCATCGTCGTAGCGCGCCACCACCGCCGGATCGAAGCCCTCGAACGCCTCGCGATAGGCCGGGCGCTTGCGCAGGATCGTCGCCCAGCTCAGGCCCGCCTGCGCCCCCTCCAGCACCAGAAATTCAAAGAGCAGCCGGTCGTCATGCACCGGCACGCCCCACTCGTCGTCGTGGTACGCCTGGTACAGTGCGTCGCCGCCCGCCGCCCACGCGCACCGCTCCGCGTCCGCCATCTCACCCTCTCTTCCCGTGTCCACCACATATCTTTCGATAACGCAGCAGATGGATCGCACATGGGGCGCGATCTATCCATCTCCAAAACCTCTGCGTCCTCTGCGTCCTCTGCGTCCTCTGCGGTTTCTATCTGGCTTCTCCGTCACACTGGGCATGCCCGCGCCGTTACACCTGCTGTTCGCGTGCCTGCCACGTCTCCAGCATACGCACGTGCTCGTCGTAATGCCCGTCCGCGTTGCCACTGATCAAACCGTAGTGCTCGGCCAGCGCGTCGTCGGGCAGCGTCTCGATGAAGCGCAACAGCCGCTCGTGGCCGGCGTCAAAGGCCGCGCGCACGTCGGCGAGCGAGCGGTCACGATTCATGGCATAGACCGCCGCGTTGACGTCGTCTGCCTGCTCATCCTCGATGCTCGGAGGCTCAATCGGCTCCGGTGTCCCGCCGACCAAAGCGATCGCGCGGTCCGACCACCACGTCAGGTGCGCCAGATGGTCCTTCACCGACCAGTGGTCCGGCTCGGTCACGCCGGGGCGCGTCAGTGCGTCGTCCGCGAGCGGGGCGAGCAGCGCCAGCAGGCGGGCGTGCTGCTCGCGCGTGCGGGCCAGCAGGCCCTCGCGGGTCTGGTCGTCGTCGTGTGGCTGCGGGCTGGTCATGGGTCGCTCCTCCTCCTGCTCGCCATGTCGAAACGTGATGTGCCGCACGGCACAGACGACCAACGGTTTCTGATTGGCTTGGCCGCAATCGGAAGCGGGCGAGACGCAGACTTGTCCACGAAGCACGCCCTTCCGGCACGGTGGCAACCACTGGCCCTCTCGCCGGCCTTCCGTGGCATGTTATCATCTGGGCCGCTGGCAGGCAGTCACATCACTCCGGCCGCCGTCTGGCCTGCTCCGTGCGGAGTCCGGGCGCATCGCTGGCGAGTGTGGCGGCCGGCGATTGGCACCTCGGGTCGGATACCAGGGTATGGGCGCATGCTGCGATTCGCCATCGGCACGGCGATCTTCGTCGCCGCCCTCGTCGCGATCGTGATCCGGCCGTACCGCGTGCCCGAAGCGGTGACCGCGTTGGCTGTTCGGCTTCATCACCGGCATGTTCGTGCTGGTACGCGGCGTGGAGGATCTGGGTCTCACCGCGCTGGTGGGCCAAGCCCTGCTGCGGCTGGGGCAGCAGGGTGCGCTGCGGGCGGTGCTGGCGACGGCGGCGGGCACGGCGCTCGGCGCGAACACCATCAATAACCTGCCGATGGCGCTGGTGATGATCTCCGCGCTGCGCACGCTGGGCGTCACGGCCTGTGCGGCGGCCGGCATGCACCAGCCGCTGATCTATGCCACGATCCTCGGCGCCGACCTCGGCCCTAACCTGACGACCGTCGGCTCGCTGGCGACGATGCTGTGGCTGCTGATCCTGCGCCGCAAGGGCCTTGAGGTATCATCCATGCAGTATATCAAGCTGGGCCTGACCGTCGTGCCGGCGATGATCCTGCTGGGCAGCCTGCTGATCTGGCTGGGACTCTGAGCCTCAGAGGAGGCCGCCATGAAGATCCTCTGCGCGATTGGCTCGCGTGGCGGCGCCGAGCTAGTGCGCCGCATCCTGCCCTCCGCCGCCGCGCTGGGCGCCGACCTGCTGCTGGTCCACGTGATCGATCTCGGCCCGCGCCACGAGCTGGAGCACCTGCCCGGTCCGCTGCTGCATCGCGGTCCCCACGGTGGCCCGGAGCGCACGCAGGCGATGGACGCCGCCGAAACCGCCGCCGGACAGCGCGCGCTCGCCGAGGCGCTGGCGGTCGCTCAGGCTGGCGGTCTCACCGCACAGTCGCGGCTGGAGCGCGGCAAGCCGGAGCAGGCGATCGTGGCGCTGGCGCGTGAGACGGGCGCCGATCGGATCGTGATCCGCGCGCGCCAATCCCCTGAGCATCACCCGCCGCTGGGGCCGGGGTCGGTTGGCCACACCGCGCGCTTTGTGCTCGACCACGCTCCGTGCGACGTGCTGCTGGTGCGCACGCTCACCATGCTGTGAACGACAGACGGCGGGCTACATCTCCTCGCCCCAGGTCAGCTCGACGTTGCCGAAGTGCACCACGTCGCCGGGCTGCACACCCGCCTGCTCCAGGGCCTCCAGCACGCCCAGGCGCCGCAGCTCGCGCTCCATGCGCCGCATGCCCTCCTCGCTGTCGGGGTTGGTCATCGCCACCAGCCGCTCGACGCGCCGCCCATGCACTATGTAGCCCTCAGGCGTTTGCTCGACGGTCCACGCCTCAGCCGGCTCGGGCCGCAGCACTGGCCCCTGCGCCGCCGCCTCCATCGCGAAGCGCCGCTCGTGCTCGGCCTGCTGCTCTTCAATCTCGCGCAGGCGCTCGGCGGTATAGTTCATCAGTCGCGGCACGCCCTCGCGCGTGACCGCCGAGATCGCCATCGCCGCCAGTCCCGCCTCCTGCGCGCGGCGCTCCAGATCGGGCCACTTCGCGCGTGCCTCCGTCAGGTCCATCTTGGTCAGCACGACGATCTGCGGCCGCCCAGCCAGCTCGGGGCTGTACTCCGCCAGCTCGCGGTTGATCGCCTCGAACTCCTCCCACGGGTCCTTCTCTGAGGCGCCGTCGATCAGATGCAGCAGCAGCCGCGCGCGCGAGACGTGGCGCAGGAACTCGTGTCCCAGCCCCACGCCCTGCGCCGCGCCCTCGATCAAGCCGGGGATGTCGGCGATCACGAAGCTGTAGTCGTCGCCGCTGCCGGGGGTGCCGATCACCGTCACACCCAGGTTGGGCACCAGCGTCGTGAAGGGATAGTCGGCGATCTTGGGGCGCGCGGCCGTCACGACCGAGAGCAGCGTGGACTTGCCAGCGTTGGGGTAGCCGATCAGCCCCACGTCGGCAATCAGCTTCAGCTCCAGGTCCAGCTCCAGTGCTTCGCCCGGCTCGCCGAGCTGCGCCTCGCGCGGCGCCTGGTTGGTCGGCGTGGCGAAGTGGACGTTGCCCAGGCCGCCGCGCCCGCCGCGTGCCACCATCACCTCCTGGTCCGGCTCGGTCAAGTCGGCGATCAGCGCGCCCGTGGCGGCATTGCGCACCAGCGTGCCCACCGGCACCTTCAGCGTCAGGTCCTTGCCCTTGGCGCCATGCATCTTCTGCGCGCCGCCCGGCGCACCGTTCCCCGCGCTGTATTTGGGCCGATAGTGGTAGTCCACCAGCGTATTCATCGTTGGGTCACCGGCCATGTACACGCTGCCGCCACGTCCGCCGTCGCCGCCGTCGGGACCGCCGCGCGGCACATACTTCTCACGCCGGAAGTGCATCGAGCCGTTACCGCCACTGCCGGCTTTGACGGCAATCTGGACCGAATCGTAGAATTGCACGCCTGCCACTCCTCGTGCGCTCGCTCGCCGGATCGAACGGTATCCGCGTCCGCAACTGCTCACTCCCCGTGCGGCACAAAGAGTGCCGCCGCCCTTCGCGCGGATGAGGCACAGATGAGACGAGCGGGGCTGCCTGTGCGGCATGCCCCGCTCGTGTCGCGCCATCCCCACAACGTATAGTGGGCCCAGCAGGGATCGAACCTGCGACCAAACGGTTATGAGCCGTCCGCTCTGCCGCTGAGCTATGGGCCCGCGCTCGCCTCCCTAGTGTATCACACCCGACGGCCCCAGGGTTAGAATCGCCAGGCGCGCAGGCCGCCGAGGGCCAGGTAGGTGTGCGCGACGTCGCGCGTTTGGCGACCTATCGCGCGGGCAACGGGCAGCGCCAGATAGCCGAAAGCGACGAGGCTGTAAGCGCAGTAGATGACATCGCGCTTGCCGAACGGCAACGGGACCAGGAACGCACGCCACAGCTCGCTGTACTGTGGGTTGTAGACGCAGAGCGGGATCAGATAGTTGTAGCCCCGCGTGCAGATATTGAGCCCCTGCAGCCCAAACATCAGGCCGTTTATCCCGACCCAGAACGAGAGCGCGAGCACGACCAGCACGACGACATTGACGAACAGCGAGCGACTGGGCGTACGGAGGTAGACCGCGAGCGCCAACGACGCAGGCAGGCAGGCGATGAGGAAGAAGCGCGGCCCCCACCACCAGCCGCCAAACCAGGCCCACCAGTCTGAATAAACCAGGATCAGGCCTGCGAGAAAAGCCATCCACAACAGGTAGACTTGATACAGATGGCGACTGGACTCGTCGCCTGGGCCGAGCAGCCGCGACCGGATGGGAAGTAGCAATCCCGGCGTGAAAAAGATTAGCCCTTTGCCGTAGGAGAAAAATATCGAAATCAGCCCGATGACGATGGGGTAGCCGAAGCCCGCTTCGTAGCCGCTATTGGTTGGGCTGCCGCGGCGGATCGTGTTTTCCAGGGCGACCAGAGCGCCGGCCAGCACGAGCGCGAGCAGCGGCCACAGTCGGCGAGTGAAGAGCATGCGGCCGGCGGCGGCGAGCGCCAGTCCGACGAGCGAGGCGGGCGTGCTCGCCACGCCCAGCACGATCGCCACCCACCCGCGCCACGACCGGCGGAAGACGGCGGCCACGAGCCCGACACCAACGCACATAGCGGTGAACGGCTCGCCGAAGAAGTCGAGGGTGCTCTGTGGGAACATCGTGGAGGTAACAAGCAGCAGCAGGAACATGCGCAATAGTCGGCGATCGACAGCATCCTTCAAGAGCAGGTAGAGCACGAGCAGTCCAATGGCGAAGACAGCGGCGTTGTAATAGCTGATCGCCCAGATGGGAGAGTGATAGAGGCGGCCGAGCAGGTACAGCGGCGTGGAGAAGAGCGGTCCGATGAGGGAGTACTTGCCGCCCGAGAGCACGCCTATGTCGAGCAGCTGAGACAGCTCGACATAGCGCCCATAGCCGTCGCTGGTGGCGCCGTGGGGGAAGAACTCGAGCTGCATGAGTAGGCCGAGCACGATTAGCGTCGTCTCGAGGGCCGCGCGGGGAGAGATGCTACGGAGCTGGTGGCGCAAGCACGGAGCCGCGGCAGGCGGCGCCGATTGCTCCCGATCACCGGCTACGGTTACGTGGGACCCCATAGTCGTACCCATGCCGCTTTCCCCCGCCTCCATCTCCCATCTCACCACGCGCGAACGCCGTCCGGCGATCCGGCCGGACGATGTGCCATTGTGGGTGTCCCGTTCATCGCGTGTCGCTGCCCGCGCGACGCTACTCTACGAGCCTCAGCGCGTTCTGTCAACGTCATCAGGCCCATGATGCGGCGCTGGATCGGCGGGCGCGCATGAAGGACAGAAGGCACTGGGCCCCACGAAACGCCCGCCGCTACGGGGGCGTTGCCCACGCGACGACCGTGCCGGTGAGATGCCGTTCGAGGCACGTCGTGTGATGGTAGACAGGCGCGAGCCGCGCGTCGCATACTGAAGGTTGCGCCCTTGCCCGTGAGCGAGCGGCGCGAAAGGACTGACGCCATGATCTACAATGTCGCCCAATTGCTCAAAGCGCCGGTGGGTACAGTGCAGAAGGTCGAGCTTGACGACGCCGACCGCCTCGATCTGCGCGACGACGAGGCGCGGCTCGCCGGCCCCATCACCGGCGAGGTCAAGCTGCACCGCACCAACCAGGGCATCTTCGCCGATGGCTACGTCGAGGTGCCGGTGACGCTGGAATGCACCCGCTGCCTCAAGACCTACATCGCGCCGCTGCGCTTCGCGCTACGCGAGCAGTTCTACCCCACGATTGACGTCAACTCAGGCCTGCCCGTGCCGCCGCCCGACGACGACGAGCTGACCTTCCCCATCGACCGCAACCACCTGCTCGATCTGCGCGAGGCGATCCGGCAGAATCT
Organism: Ktedonobacterales bacterium; assembly: GCA_036376595.1. Classification (GTDB taxonomy): domain Bacteria; phylum Chloroflexota; class Ktedonobacteria; order Ktedonobacterales; family JADMIN01; genus SMAG-U1939. The sequence goes on from DASVAA010000002.1 coordinate 9,728, forward strand.
CGTGCTCAATCTGCCGGCCAAGCCGCTGTGCCGCGAGGATTGTGCCGGCCTCTGCCCGCACTGCGGCAAAGATCTCAACGAAGGACCCTGCGAGTGCCGCGAAGAGGTGACTGACGAGCGGTTCTCGGCGCTGCGCGACCTGCTGAAGCAGACCGAAAGCTGAGCGCACTCGTCGCGGCGCCCGCGAATATATCCTCTTACGTCAAACTTCAGGCCGCGATGCCGGTGGTCCGGTGTGGCGGCCTGTTCGCTTGCCTTCGCGCATCTGATGAGGCGATCTGCCTGCCGAGATGCTGCCATCGGTGCCCATGTACCTGCCCTTGTTGTGTCCGTTTGGACACACCATACACGCTCTATCCGCAATCGAGCGTATTCTGCGGCGGTGGTACATCCTGTGCGGCTGTTCGAAATTGGTGTCACTGCGACATTTCCTATGGCCCCGAGGCCGGCGATGAGGCGCCGCGCTGGCCGTGGAGCCGGGGGAAAAGAATGGGCGTGGCGGCGCCCTCCCGACCACAGGGGCAGGAGAATCTTGGATACGGTAAAGGAGCTTCGCAGATGGCAAGCAACGCAATGGGCGCCCCCGAATACCGAGAGCGCGAGGTACGGCGCGAGGCCACACCGATGGGAGCGGCGTATGTGCCGGGAACTGCCGCGGTGTCGCCGGCGCGCAACGCCGCGCAATGGGGATCGATCTGGGCCGGTCTGATCAGCATGTTCGCGATCTTCATGCTGCTGGAAACCCTCGCCACTGGCATCGGTCTCGTTTCGAACGCCAACGGCGGCCTCAGCGCCTGGATCACTGGCCTCGTCGCACTGATCGCCTTCTTCGTCGGCGGCTGGGTATCCGGGGTGGCCTCGGTGGTCCGCGGGCCACGTGCGGGCGTGCTCAACGGGCTGATGGTCTGGGCGCTAGGTACGGTGCTGGTGCTAGGGCTGTCGCTCTTTGGCCTTAGCGCACTCTTCGGTGCCCTCGGCAGCATCGTGGGCAGTTTCTTCGCGGCCGGCCACACGATCGGCAACCTGCCCACACTTGCGCCAGGCACGGTGATCAGTGGTGCCCGCGCGGCGGCGTGGGGCGCGTTCCTCACTCTGCTGCTTACGGCTATCGTGGCGGCAATAGGCGGCTGGGTTGGCGACCTGACTGGCCCGGTCGGCTGGACCCGCAATCCTGAATAGCTTGCTAGACCGCTAGATCGTTGGCCGGCGCATCCTCAGGCGCCGGGACGCACCGGCCAGCCAGCACGTACGAGGCAGCGCAATCGGCGCGCTGCTCGCGTTCATAGACAATCGCATTCGTACAAGGGCGCTCCGTCCTCCGGGGCGGGACGCCACGTTGTGTGGCGGTCGCCCTCGCGTAGTACATTCCGGCCTACCGCGCGGCATCCATCCGCAATTCAGGCCCACTCACGCGACGAACAGAGGGGCGGCGCGCTGGTGCGCCGCCGTCACCGCCCGCCAAGGAGAGGTTTGGCACCTGATGGACCCGCAGCAAATGAGTCCGCAGCAGCAGGTCACCACCGGCATGGAAGTCTACGATGCCAACGGCGACAAGGTCGGCACGCTCGACCAGCCGCCGGTGCGTGATGGGGCGCTCGTTGTGCAGAAGGGCTTCTTCCCGCACGACATCTACGTGCCGCTTTCGGCCATCTCGCGTATGATGTCCAACGGCATCTACCTCACACTGACGAGAGATGAGCTCAACGGCGGCCAGTACAAGAATCCGCTGGCAGCCGGAACGGAGGGGGCGACGGGCATACGCAATGGCGGGTGATCGGGACCGTGCGGTGCAACATCCTGCCGACGGTCCAGCCCCATCAGCGGCTGTCAGCAGCGTAACGCGCGGCAAGCTCGGCGCGCGTGGGCGCGCTAGCCGGCCCCTCGCGCTCCACCGAGAGCGCGGCGACACGATTGGCGAAATCGGCTGCTGCGCCAGGATCGCGCCCCTCGGCGAGCGCCACCAGCAGCGCCGCCGCGAACACGTCGCCCGCGCCGGTTGGGTCCAGCTCGCGCGCCGGATAGCCAGGATATGCCTCCGGCCCGCGGCCACGCTCGTAGAGCAGCGCACCCGCCGCGCCGAGCGTGACGGCGACCAGCGGAACGCTGCGCGCCCAGGCGGCAATGATTTCGGCGGCTTCGTCGCTGGTCGCCGGTACGCCAGCGATGGGAGACATGCCGGCAGGCGGCAGCAGGTCTTCGCGGCTGAGGATCAACACGCCCAGGTGCGGCAGCAGCTCGTCCGCGCGCTCCAGCGGTCCAGCGTGGACGTGACCCTCGGCATCCCAGCGGCGCAGCCAGCCCTGGGGGGTCGCGGCGACCATCGCTGCCGGGAAGGCACCCGCTAGAGCGACGTCCACTGCGCGCGCCAGCGGCGCCAGCAGCACCACCGGCGCACCACGCCACGCCTCCGGCACGTCCGCGATCCCCAGCGGCGTCGCGCGCCCGCGCAGCACTTGCCGCCGCGCGCCGTGGGCATCGTAGACGTTCTCGAAGGTCGTTGCCTCCCGCGCGGGCACGACCACCAGCGGCACGCCTGGCAGCGCCGCCTCCAGCGCCGCGGCCAGGTCAGCCGGGCCGCTCGTCACCACCGCCGGCCGCAGTCCCAGCCGCGCCGCCGTCGCCGCGGCGTACGTCACCGTCCCGCCCAGGCGCCAGCCGTCGCCGCCAGGCAGCAGATCGCGCGACGCGTGGCCGATGAGCAGCAGGTCGGGCGGCGTCTGTATCATGTCGCAGGCTCCTCCAGCCATCCAGTTCTCCCTGGCGTGCGCCGTGGGCACTTGCGTCCCATTCTATGCCCTCGCCGCGTCCGAGCGCCACCAGCAGGCGCAGGGCCAACTCGCTTTGACGTGCCGTTTCGCGCCGGCCTACAGTTCATCACATCGCGGAGCATACGAGACAGGGGTGGTGATGAGCATGACGCAGCCATCGAGCACAACCCAGGCCCAGGCAGAGGCGCAGGCGCAGGCGCAACTGCGCGCGGGTACCGCGGCGCTGGCCGAGGGCCGGCTGGACGAAGCCGCCGACGCACTGGTGACGGCCGAGACGGTCTTCCGCCGGCTGGGCAACACCACGCGCGCCGCCCAGAGCCGTGCGGCGCTGGCCGAGGTGCAGCGGCAGAACGGCGCGCTGGATCAGGCCGCGCGCAGCTACGAGCGGGCGCTAGAACTCTATCGCGAGGCCAACGAGCCGGCGCGCGAGGCTGGCGCGACGCTCCAGCTTGGGCACATCGAGCGCCAGCAGGGCCAGCTTGACAGGGCGTGGCAGCACTACTTCCTCGCGCTCAAGCTCTACGAGAAGACCGGCGAGCCGCGCGGCCAGGCGAACGCGACGCTCGCGCTGGGCCACATCGAGCGCCAGCGCGGCAAGCTCGATCAGGCCGCCGACTACTACCGCCGCGCGCGCGAGCTCTACGAGCGCGCCGCCGACCGCGACGGCGCCGCCGATGCCGCACGCGGGCTGGCCGAGATGCTCGCCAGCCGCGGGGTCTACGACGAAGCTGCCGCAACCTTTGCCCAGGCGCTCGACCTCTACCGCGCGGCGCACGATCCCTTCGGTGAGGTGGATGCGCTCGTCGGCCAGGGCCGCCTGGCGGTGGAGCGTGGCGCACTCGACCGCGCGGCGGACGAGTTCGGCGCGGCGATCGCGCTGGCAAGTCCCATCGAATATGACCTGGGTGTCAGCGACGGCACGCTGGGGCTGGCGGAGATCGCCCTGCACCGCGGCCAGCTTGATATCGCGCTGCTCAACGCGCTCAAGGCGGGCGGCGAGTACGCCACGCTGGGCAGTCCGCTGGGCGAGGCCGAGGCGAACCGCGTGATCGGTGCCGTGCATCTGTTCCGCGGTCTCTACACGCAGGCGGCCGCGACCTTCGACCGCGCGGCTCGTGCCCTGCGCGCTCAGCACGCCCAGGTTCCCTACGCGCACGCGCTGACGGGCAGCGCCGAGGCGAACCTGCGCCACGGCGCGCCGCGCAAGGCCGAGGACCTGTTTGCTGAGGCGCAAACCGTGGCCGCGCGGGCCGAGCAGCCGGCGCTCGACGCATCGGCCGCGCTGGGGCTGGGTCGCATCGCGCGCACGCGCGGGCGCAATGCCGAGGCCGAGGCGCTGCTACGACCGGCCGCGGAGCACCTCGAACGGCTCGGTCGCACGGCGCTGGCAGCCGAGGCAAGTCTGGAGCTGGCCCGGCTGGCGGCGACCCACGGGCAGCTCGATGCGGCGCTGGCGCTGGTAGAGGGCGCCCGCGCGCAGGCGCAGGCTCCATCGAGCGCGGGTGTGGAGAGTGGCGCGCGTGCCGAGGCGCTGGCGCTGGCGGCGCTGGTGGAGGTAGAGGTGGCGCTGGCCGTCGGGCAGCTCGACGACGCGCGCGCGAAGGCGGCGGAAGCGCAGACGTTGGCCGAGCAGGCGCGCGACGTGTGGCCGCGGATCCTGGCGCAGCTTGGGCAGGCCGAGGTGGAGCTTGCGGCCGACGAGCTGGACGCGGCGGTGGCGACGCTCAACCGGCTCGCCACTCTGCCGGGCGCTCAGGAAGCGGCGGCGCAGCAGGCGCTCATCTCGCTGGCGCTGGGCGGCGTGCAGGCGCGGCGCGGCCTGCTTGATGAAGCTGCGGCTACCCAGACCGAGGCGCTGGGGCGGCTCAAGGCAGCCGACGATGCGGCCGCGGTGGCGGAGGCGTACCTGGAGATCGGCGCGGCGCGGCTGGAGCTACACGAGTTGGCCCCAGCACGCGAAGCCTTCGCCGAAGCGCAGCGGCGCTTCACAGAGTGCGAAGACGCCCTGGGTCTGGCGGCGGCGCTGGCCGCCGAAGCGCGCCTACTGCTCGAGGTCTCCGAGCTGGAGGCGGCGGCCGAACGCTACAGCCGGGCAATTGCGGCTTACGAGCGCGTGGGCGACGCCCTCGCCCAGCCGGCGCGGCGCGGCAGCTTCTACGACCTCCATGCGGGCGACTACGCCGGCGCGATCCTCGCCGCGGCGCGAGCACTCGACGCCGGCCGCGCAGGCGATCTGGCGGCGCACTACGCCGAGCGCGCTGATCGCGAGGGCCGGCGTGCGGCGAGCCGCCAGTTGCGCGAGCGCGAGGCAACGCTCAGCGCTGCGACCGCTGGGCAGACGCTGACGCCCGAAGAGACCGAGCGCAGTAAGACCGTCGCCAAGATTCTTTCCGATGCCCGCAAGGCCATAGGTCGCTAATGCCGGGTCGCTAACGCTCGCCGCGCAGATGGGCGATGTAGCGATCCGCCGAGCGCCGCACTGCCACGTGCGCGTCGCCCGCCATTGCGGTCCAGCCGTCGTAGAGGTGCGCGAACTGGGGCGCCGCGACGGCCTCTGCGATCCGCTGGACGGCGACCTCGTCGAGCGGGATGCTGTTGGGAAAGCTGTACATGAACGTGGCCCAGCGGGTGTCGGCCGCCACACTGATCGTGTCGCCGGTGAAGAGCGCGCCCGCGCCCTCGTGCGCCGCCGCCCAATGGAGCACGGTGCTGCCCGGGAAGTGCCCACCGCAGCGGATCAGCGTCACGTCCGGCAGCAGCTCGTGCGTCTCGCCGTTCCAATAATGCACCGCGTCATCCGGCTGCACCACCCATGATCGGTGATCGGCGTGCAGATAGACGGGCACTCCTCCCAGCGCCCGGCTCCAGTCGCCCATCGTGGTGAAGAAGTGGGGGTGCGAGATGGCGATCGCGCGCACCTCGCCCCGGGACTTGATTGCCTCAATGGTTGCCGCGTCGAAGTACGCCATGAGGTCCCAGATCACGTTGCCAATGGGCGTCTGAATCAGGTACGCCCGCTCACCAATGCCGAGCTTCGGCGTGGTGGCGATCGTCGTGATGCCGGGGGCGATCTCGGTGAGGCTGGTGGTGTGCTTGCCCTGCCCGGCCTCCAGCGTCGTCCACTGCTGCCCGTCGGGGTTGACATATTGGCGGTCGTCCTGGCAGATCATGCATCCCTCTGGGGGCGAGTCGCGCTCGGGATACTGGGTGCCGCAGGTTACGCAGATGTACTTGGGCATCGTCGTGAGATACCTCCATTGCATCGGGCTATGCTGCCCGCAACGTCACGCCGACTCACCCCTCCCAGCCTCACCCCTCCCAGCGTAGTGGTGTCGGCATGGATTGGACCCCGGTCATCAGGACAGGGCACAACCGCAGCTTCAGCCACGCCGAGTGGGATCAGTTCTTTGGGCCGCAAAATCTGCCCTATACGCCGATTTGCCCCGGCCTGCCGATACCAGGGTAGGGTGACGGAGAACGCGAAGGACGCGAAGGCAGAGCGAGGGTGAACCGGACCGCGCACTGGGTCGCGGCTGCGTGAGCGGAGGCGCGCGGCGCGCGTATGACAAGTAGCGGCGTATGCCATGCGCCCGGCACATGGCGCCCGGAACGCGCGGTGTCACATCAGGCGCGCGGTGTGGCACGGGACGTGCGGCATGCGCGCCTGGGGCGTCGGGTGGAGAGCATCGGCAGAATTGCGGAGGGCCCGGCACGGGCAGCAATCTGCGTGTATACTCTACGCATCCCGCGTGGGTAGTTCGTGGACGACGAGGGTGTCGTGCTCCGCGTACGCGATCCCCTCCGCATCGTCGCACGGTAAGGAGGTTCGCATGCCCGTCTTTGGCCGTGGACAACGTACGAAACAGCTCGAATCGCTGGTGGACGAGTACGTCGAGACTGGGTTGAGTCGCCGTGAGTTCCTGCGCCGCGCGGCATTCTTGGGCCTCTCAGCGACCGCGGCGGGCGCGCTGCTCGAGGCCTGTGGCGGCTCCTCAGCGTCCAACACCGTGGATCTGCTCAACGTCTGGAGCACAGAGGAGCAGGCGTCGTTCAACGCGATGGTCGCACCCTTCAAGCAGCAAAACGGCACGAAGATCAACCTCGAGTCCACACGCGACCTCAACGCCACACTCACGACGCGCCTGCAAGGCAACAACCCACCCGATATCGCCATTCTGCCCAACCCCGCGAAGATGCAGCAGATCGCCAAGCAGGGCAAGCTCAAGGCGCTCAACGACGTCGTGGACATGTCGCAGCTTCAGAGCGACTACGCCAAGACGTGGATTGACCTGGGCACCTACAACGGCAAGCTCTACGCGATCTTCATGAAGGCGGCCAATAAGGGCACCATCTGGTACAGTCCGCAGCAGTTCAGCGCCAACAGCTACAGCACGCCGGGCGCCTGGCAAGATCTGATCAACCTCTCCAACACTATTGCCGGCAGCAGCAAGTACCCATGGTCCATGGGCGTCAGCAGCGGCTCGGCCAGCGGCTGGCCGGCGGCTGACTGGATCGACGAGATCTATCTGCTCGCCAACGGTCCCGATATGTACGACAAGTGGGTCGCCCACCAGATCTCGTGGAACGACCCGAGCGTCAAAAACGCCTTCCAGATGTTCGGCGCGATCGCCAATGGCAGCCACTACATCAACGGCGCGCCGCAGTCGATCCTCGCTACCACGTTCTCCGACGCCACCTTCCCGCCCTACAAGAACCCGCCTGAGGCCTACATGAACTACCTCGGCGACTTCGCGGTCACGTTCATCAAGGGCCAGTTCCCCAGTTTGCAGGCGGGCAGCGGCTACAACTTCTTCTCCTTCCCGACGATCAATCCCACCTATCCCGGCACCACCACCGTGAGCGGGGGTGCCGACCTGGTGACGCTCTACACCGACAACGACGCCGCCAAGAAGCTCGTCAAGTATCTGGCGACCGCCGATGCCCAAAAGATCTGGGCCGGGCGTGGCGGCTTCACCTCAGTGAACAAGTCGGTACCGCTGAGCGTCTACCCCGACGCCGTCACCAAGGCCTCGGCGCAGATGCTCACCGCGGCGACGATCTTCCGCTTCGGCGCCGACGACCTGATGCCGTCACAGGTCGAAGACGCCTTCTGGAAGGCCTGCCTCAACTACATCCAGAACCCCAGCAGCCTCGACAGCCAGCTCAGTACGGTCGAGAGCACCGCGGCCTCGGCCTATAGCTCGTAGCCTGTCGCGCGCACGTCCGGGCGGCGCGGGCGCGAGAGCCACGGTGGCGTCACATCACGCGCCGCCGTGGCCCATCCCCGTAGCCGCCGCTCCTCTGCTCTGGGGAGCGGCGGCACGCCATTTGCCGCGAGAGGGCGTGCAACACGGCGTTGCGCATGGTGTCCGCGTAGAGGGAGGAGCGCGTATGGCCTCGATCACTGGCACCCAGGCGGCCGTCAAAGATAAGCGGCCGTTTCAGTTCCCTACCCGCGAGCACCTGACGCCGTGGCTCTGGGTGGCGCCGGCCGTGTTCTTCGCGGTGGTCTTCCTGGTCTATCCCGTCATCAACACGCTGTGGCTCAGCCTGCAAAACGATACGTCCACCTCGTTCGTCGGCCTGAAGAACTACGCCAAGATTTTCACCGACGCCAGCATGCTTGAAGTGCTGCGCAACAACATCCTCTGGCTGGTGCTGGGCACCGCGTTCACCGTCTTCCTCGGCCTGGTGATCGCTGTGCTGGTGGACCGTGTGAAAATCGAGGGCGCGGCCAAGGCGGCGATCTTCATCCCAATGGCGATCTCGTTCGTCGGCGCGGGCGTCATCTGGCGCTTCGTCTACGTCTCGGCGCCCAAGGGCCAGCCTCAGACCGGCCTGCTCGACGCCTTCATCACACGGCTGGGGTTCTCCCCGCAGGCCTGGCTGATCAACGCGCCCCTCAACAACTTTGCCCTGATCGCCGTCTATATCTGGATGTGGACCGGCTTCTGCATGGTGATCCTCTCCGCCGCGCTCAAGAGCGTGCCCTCCGAGATTCTCGAGGCCGCACGAGTGGACGGCGCCAACGAGCTGACCATCTTCTGGCGCGTCATCGTGCCCATGATCAGCCCGACGATCGTGGTCGTGGCCACGACGATGATCATCAATCTGCTCAAGATCTTCGACATCGTCTATGTGATGACCGGCGGCGACTTCGGCACCAACGTCATCGCCATGGCCTACTACCAGCAGTATTTCAATTTCGGCAACACCGGCCTTGCCAGTGCGCTTGCCGTGGTCCTGCTGCTGGCGGTGATCCCGATCATGTACTTCAACATCCGGCGCTATCGCCAGGAGATCAGGCGATGAGAGAAGAAAGCGCGATTCCCCCGCAGCAGCTCGTGCGCGAGAATCCTCTCAGCTCTGGCAAGAGCGCCGCCGACGTGATGGCCGTCCGCCTTACCCCGCGCGAGCGGCTGGTAAATCTAGTCAGTAGCAGCGGCCTCACGGTGATCGTGGTGATCATCGCGCTGCTGTGGTCGGTGCCGACCTTCGGCCTATTCGTCAGCTCTTTCCGCCCCGCCAACCTGATCCAGTCGAGCGGCTGGTGGGAGGGCCTCGTGCCGCCGTGGCACTTCACCATCGAGAACTACCAGCAGGTGCTCTCGGCGCAGGGCATCGGCCAGGCGTTCATCAACAGCCTGATCATCGCCATCCCCGGCACGATTCTGCCGGTGCTGGTGGCCGCCTTCGCCGCCTACGCCTTCGCCTGGATGCAGTTCCCTGGTCGCGACTGGATTTTCCTTGCCATCGTCGCCATGCTGGTGGTGCCGATTCAGATGGCGCTCGGCCCGGTGCTCGGCCTCTACACCGGCTTTGGCACGGCGACAGGCATCCAGCTCACGGGCAACTACCTGGGCATCTGGCTGGCGCACACTGCCTTTGGCCTGCCTTTCGCGGTCTACCTGCTGCGCAGCTTCTTTGCCGCGCTGCCGGCGGACCTGCTCGAATCAGCGCGCATAGACGGCGCCGGACATCTGCGCATCTTCTTCAACATCTTGCTGCCGCTGGCGGTGCCGGCGCTCGCCTCGCTGGTGATCTTCCAGTTCATGTGGGTCTGGAACGACCTGCTGGTGGCGCTGATCTTCCTCGGCGGCGCCCCCGACAAGGCCCCGCTGACGGTGACCATCGCCAACCTGGTCAACTCGTACGGCAGCAACTATCAGGTGCTCACCGCGGCTGCCTTCGTTTCGATGGCGCTGCCGCTGGTGATCTTCTTCAGCCTGCAACGCTACTTCGTGCGCGGCATCCTGGCTGGCAGCGTGAAGGGATAGGCAGGAACGTCAGGACACACGGGGGGATGTCGCCATCGTGACTGTGTGTCGTCTCCCTCCTCGCCGCCGAGAATCAACGCCCGCGTATGAGCTTCTCATACTCTGCGTGATTGCCAATCCAAAACCAGCGGATATCTCCACCCTTGCGGTAGCCGAGGGCGCGATACTCGTCGTTGATACGTACAGACCACAATCCCTTGCGGGTGTTGATCTGTTCGAAGTTCAACCCACGCTGAAAGGGGTCTCGCTCAAACTTGCGTAGGCGCGATACGCGGCGCGCTGCACGTCACGCGGAAGCTGGTAGAATAACTTCCAGAACTCCGCGACCGTGTGGGAGTTCATCCGTGACCCTGCTCGACTTCGCCCTCTTCCTCATCGGTCCAACCCTCGGGTCGAGGGAACGGCAGTGGCTCTTGCGCCTCGGCGCGCGCAATCAACTCGTCCAGCACTTGGTCAAACTGAGGATCGTTGAGCTCAGCATCCCATAACGCGTTGCGCACGGCGCTCTCCAATTGAGAGGCGACTTTGTCTTGCGCTTCGGCGGGCAGTTGTGCGGCGCTCTCGATGGCCGCTTGTAGCCGTTCGGTGATCATAGGTATCGCGCGCTCCACTAGTCGTGCATGCCGCACGAGCAGGCGCCGCCGCAGCCACAGCCGCCAGCACTGCCGCTCTCGCCCTCGTAGTCGTCGCCGCCGAAGTCGCCCCAGTCGCCGTCATCTCCGGCGTTTCGGCGAGGGCGCGCGACGACCGAGAGCAGCTTGCGCACGTTGGTGCCCTCGCAGGTCGTACAAGCGATCGCGCTCAGCGAGCGCTCGTAGCTCGTCAGCACCTCAAACTTGCCCCGGCAATCCGCGCAATAGAACTCATATAGCGGCATCTCATCGCCCTCCCGCCAATGCGCTCGCGCTCACATGTGCGAGTGTCCGCAATCTCATCCGCCATCACAGTAGCACGGCGCGAGGCCAGCCCACAAGAGTCTTGCAAGCTGGGGCTGGCGGATGAATCCGCACTGGGTGGCCTGTGCCCTGATGGACGATAGAACGGCGACCGGCCCAGGCACTTGACCGGCCGGCCGGACGACCCTATCCTGTGGTTGCCAGTGCGGCGTGCGAAGCGGTGCGCGCGTAACCAACCCCGCGCACGGTGAGGAGCGAATGAGATGCGCGATCTCCAGCGGCGAGAGATCCAGGGCACGGCCGGTATGCCTGCCCAGGGCGGGTATCTTGCCGGCGAGCTGGCCGATGCCGCTGATCTTTATGCCCGCGGCATGGCCGTGCTGGTGCATGCGTTGATTCTGCTCAGCCTGCCGGGATTGGCGCTGGTGGCGCTGATCTGGTTGCTGCACCGGGGCCGCGTGCCGTTCGTGGAGCACCACGCGCGCCAGGCGATGCGCTGGCAGGTGCGCATCAATGTCGCCGCGCTGCTCACCGCGGTGCTGCTGCTGGTGCTGCTGTTCGCCGGCTTTGGCGCGGGGCTGGGCAAGCCCTCGACCAGCGATGCTATCGGCGGGTCGCTGGCGATCATCGCGCTGCTGGGACTGCTGCTGCTGTTCGTCGCCTGGATCGTGCTGACGCTCATCTCCGCGGTGGTTGGCGCGAGCATGGCCCTGCTCGGCCGCGAGCCGCACCAGCGGCCCCGGGCACACGAACACGATTGACCGACATACCCGCCGCAAGCTGTTGGGCTTTGCCCAGGCGGTTAGGCGGGCTTCTCTCCAGGCTTTAGCCGTTCTTCCTATCGCTTGCTATGTATCCAGGTCTATGATAGGCTGGATACATGGAGAACACACGGAAGGGCGAAAGACGTATCTCGATACGCTTCCCGTTGGACGTATTGAACGCGATCCGTGCGTTCGCCAAGAAGCATGAGCGGTCCTTCAATGGGGAAGTGATTTGGGCGCTGCGTGAATATGCCGAGCGTCACAAGAGCGAGCAGTAGCGATGGTTGAGACCAGCATGCGCAAAACCTATCAGGAGAAACTGCGCCCCACACCCCAACAGGAGCGCGAGTTGGAGCGCGTCCTGTGGCACTGTCGCACCCTCTACAACACGGCATTGGAGCAGCGCATCTTCCTGTGGCGCCAGCGTGGGATCAGTCTCTCACGCTACAGCCAGGAAGCCGAGCTGAAGGACCTGCGCGCGGCGCTCCCCGGATACACCGCCATCCACAGCCACGTGTTGCAAGACGTGCTGGCCCGCCTGGATAAGACCTATCAAGCCTTCTTCCGCCGCGTGGCGAAGGGCGAGAAGCCTGGCTTCCCCCGCTTCCAAGGCCGCAACCGCTACCACTCCTTCACCTACAAGGAATATGGCAACGGCGCCCACCTCGAGAATGGCTCTCTCGTCCTCTCGAAGGTTGGCCGGATCGCGGTGCGCTGGTCTCGCCCGGTCGAGGGCACTCCTAAGACGGTCACGATCTCCAAAGAGGCGGACGGCTGGTATGTCGCCTTCTCGTGTGCCGACGTGCCAGTTGAACCGCTGCCTGAGACAGGCCGCGAAACGGGGATCGATGTGGGCCTGAAAGAGTTTCTCTTCACGGCAGATGGCGATGCTGTAGAAAACCCTCGCCACTATCGCAAAGCGGAGCGGCAGCTTGCCAAGGCGCAGCGTCGGGTCTCGCGACGCAAGAAGGGCAGCCACCGGCGCCGCAAAGCGGTGGGCATCCTGGCGCGGGCGCATCAGCATGTCCGCCGGCAGCGGTGCGACTTCCATCACAAGGCGGCGCTCGCGCTGGTCCGGCAGTACGATACGATCTATGTCGAGGCGATCCATCCGGCCAACCTCAGCCGCCGTCCAGAGCCAAAGTCGGACGACACGGGGAACGGTGGCTACGAGCACAACGGGGCCACGCGAAAAGCTGGCCTCAACAAGAGTATTCAGGACGCCGGATGGGCCTCCTTCCTCACCATCCTCGCGTGCAAGGCAGTATGGGCCGGCAAGCGAGTGGAAGCGGTCTCCCCGGCGTACACGTCGCAGGACTGTAGCGGCTGTGGGGCGTGCGTGCCGAAAAGTCTCTCGGTGCGGACCCATGTCTGTACCTCCTGCGGCCTCATCCTCGATCGGGATGAGAATGCGGCGAAGAACATTTTACGGCGCGGGCAGCGCCTTCGGGGACTCGTGGCATAGGCTGCGGGGGTGAACCGAGAACCCGTGGGGCGTCAGCCCTGACGGAGTGTCAGGCCGCCTGTATACTGGCCTCGTGGCACGATGCCGCCCGCTTCGCGGCGCGCGGACAGGGAACGTTACCCGCGGTCACGACTGGTACGACCGCCGGTATGGCATACCGGCGTGGGGAACATCCTGGGGGTAAGTAGATGAGCGATGATGTGCAGGCGCACACGCAGGCACAGGTACAGACACAAACGCAGGTGGCCGACCAGCGCTGGCACCTGGGGCTGCCGCAGGGCATAGACAAGGTGCTCGACGCGGCCGGGCTGGAGCGCGTGCTGAAGGCGCAGGCGGCGGCGCGTGCGCAGGCGGCGGCGGCGACGACGGTGGTGATCGGCACGATCGTCACGCTCGTGACCTCGGCCTTCGGCTTCGTCGCCGCGCTGGCGTGGAACCAGGCGATCAACACGTTCATCACCGATACAGTCAAGGTCACCTGGAAGATCAACGCGACGCTGCTGGCGGTGCTCCAGGCGCTCGCCGTGACCATTATCGCCGTGATCGCCGTCGTCATCATCCAACGCGTGGCGGGGCGCTGGGCCAAGAACACGGCCATCGGCGGCAAGTAGACCGTGGATGCACCGGCACTCCACGCGGGCGCTGTGTCACGGGCGCGTATGCTCTGGTTGAGGCTGGAGCGTGCGCGCCCGTTGCGATCCTGTGTCGTGGCGGCACATACTGAAGCGTAGATGGCCGGCAGTCACGGCAGCGCGCTCGAAGCATGACCTGGGCGCATATGTGCCATCTCCCAATGGGAAGGAGAGCGTCGCGATGTACTGGACACCCGGCCGTGCCCGCGACGACATCCTCCCGGACGAGATCGCGAGCGGCGATTCTCCGCTAGCCGAGGAGATCCCCGTCAAGGTGGTAGCACCCGGCGCCCCAGGGCAAGACGGCGACGTGGAGGCAGGAGCGGACCCATCGCCAGACGGGCCCGCGCGAGCCGAGGGTGATCTGGATACGGACCAGTCGGGCGATGGCGGCATTCTCGACGATGACGAGCCGGATGACGACGACGCCGAGGACACTGAGCCGGATGGCGACGATTACTACGCCGTCCTGGGCGTCGCGCCGAGCGCCAGCGCGGCGGCGGTCCGGCAGGCGTTCCGGCGCCAGGCCATGCGCTGGCACCCCGACCACTTCACCACCGCCCCGCTGGAGCGGCAGGAGTACGCCGCCCGCCGCATGCGCGCGATCCTCGGCGCGCAGCACACGCTCGGCGATCCTCTTCGCCGCCACCTGTATGACCGCGCGCGGGCCGGCAAGCGCCCGTCGCCCGCCTGGCTCGGCATCGGGGGCCACAGTCACGACGACGATAACGGCGTGACCTACGCGCGAGCGGCCGTACCGCGCGGAGCGGTCGAACATGCGGGCGGCAACGATAATCCCGCCGGCATCCTGTTCGGCGTGCTCTGCGCGATCGTCGCCCTGGGGCTTGCGGGCCGTGCGCTGACTTCGCTCGACGCTGGACCCGGCACGCTGCTCTCGCTGGCGCTGATTGTGCTCTTCGCCGCGCTCGCCGCGCTCTTCTTCTCGCGCGATTCCGTCCTGGCGCGCGCCGCCAACGCCTACATGGAGCGCGAGCCGCGCAACGACGACACCGTGCCGGCGGCGCCCTTTGGCGCGCATCCCTTCGCGGCGCATACCTCGGACTGGGACGACGAGCCGCGGCTCTTCGACTTCGAGGTCCTGGTGGATGAGGCGCTGGCAGGGGTGCCCGAGGAGTTCCAGCGGTATCTGGACAACGTGGTGGTGCGCGTCAAAGACGAGCCGAGCGACGACGAGCTGCGGCGCATGAAGCTGCGCCCCTGCTCGCTGCTGCTCGGCCTCTACGAGGGCGTGCCGCTGATCCATCAGGGCGTCTATGGCGGTGGTCCCGAGGTCGTCACCATCTTTCGTGGGCCGATCGAGGCGTACTGCGGCGGAGACGACGAGCGCATCCGCCGCCAGGTTCGCGCCACCGTACTGCACGAGCTGGCCCACCACTTCGGCATGGACCACGATGAGATGCCCGCGTGGATCAAGTAGCGCTCGTTAGTGCGCCGGGTTGGGCGTGTGCGGGTGGCTGCCCAGCTCGTGCCAGTTGGCCTCCTCGACGTCGATGCCATAGTGCTTGGCGGCCTTGAGAATGTTGCGCCAGGCCAGATCGCGCTGCTGCGGGTCAACATCTTTCACCAGGTCGAAGCGCGCCAGGGCGTCCTTGACGTGCGAGGCGCTGGTCAGCGGCTCCTTACGCTCCTTGGGGAAGGCGAAGGCGCTGCTGGGCAGCTCATTGCGCTCCTCGGTGCTCAGTCTGCCGCTCTCGTTCTGTTTGGGCGGCTCCCAGGTGGTATCGGTCTTGTTGTCGCTCATCCATGTCCTCCTTCACAAGGGTTGATGGCAGGTCTCAATATCTCTGTGCGGCAGTTTCCGTGCCAGCCAGCGCGGGGCGCGTGGGGCCGGTGGTGGCGCCTGGCGCGCCAACACCCCCAGCTACGGCCGTGTCGTCGCCATGCTGATTGGTTAAGACCGCGTCCTCCATTGGCTCACTGTTGATCCGCCGTCTTCCAACGATGGCACTGCGCATGCCACAACCGTGGTTGGGAGTCCTTCCAACCACAATCCGAACCTGGAGGATCACATGGCATTTCACGCGGAGATCTTGGAGCAAGCGCTGGGGAACGACGCCTTCCGGCGTGAGGTGGTCACCGGCCAGCATAGCCAGGTCGTGTTGATGAGCATCCCCGCCGGACAAGACATCGGCGAAGAGGTCCATGATGTGGACCAGACGCTGATCTTTGTCGCAGGCGAGGGCGAGGCGATCCTCGGCGGCGAGCACAGTCGGGTGACGCCGAACACGCTCTTCTTCGTGCCCGCTGGCACACGCCACAACTTCATCAACACCGGCAGGGGCGCGCTCAAGCTCGTCACGATCTACGCGCCGCCGGAGCACGCCGCCGGCACGGTCCACCAGACGAAAGCCGAGGACGAAGCCGCCGAGGCAGACCACCATTAGGTTAGGCTACGTCGCCGGCACGGCAGGTGCCTGCCGTGAGCCGGGCAGCAGTTCCCAACTGGATTGCCATGATACGTCGGGGCGGACGATCACTGCTCCAGCGGCATGGCTTGTCCCAGCGTGGAACGGATGCTCTCATCCTTGCCGCACGACCCACGGCCGCTCGCCATCCGCTCCAGGGGAATCCGGCGGGGGTGAGGATGCGTCGTCGCCCGCGTTGTGCGCTTGCCCGCTGCTGGTGGCGCTTGAGGTGTGCGCATCACCCGATGGCACGGTCCCAGCTACAGCCCCGGTCCCGGTACCATTGCCGCCGTTGGCCGCGCTGCTGCTATTCGCGCCGCTCGCCGAGTAGATGGGCGCGGCGCCCGCGCTGCCGCCCGTGCGCTCGTGCGGCAGGGGTTCGCCCGCCTGCTGCTGGCGGTGCACCTCGTCCCAGAGCTGCACAACCTCGGCCGGCGAGACTCCGGCGACGATCTGGCGCAGCTCCGCGGCTTCAAGCACCTCTTTCTCCAGCAGCCGCCGCGCGATCTCGTCGAGCAGCGGACGGTAGCGTGTCAGCAGCAGCTCGACGTAGCGGTAGCGCTCCTCGATGATGCGCCGCACCTCGTCGTCAATCGCCGCCGCCGTCTCTTCAGAGAAGTCGCGCTGCTGGCCCAGGCTCATCTCGCGCCCCAGGAAGACCTCGCGCTCGCGGCCGAAGAACACGGTGCCCACGCGCTGGCTCATGCCCCAGCGCATCACCATCTCGCGCGCCAGCCCTGAGACGTTTTGCAGGTCGTTCTCGGCGCCGGTGGTGATCTCGCCCAGCGCCACCTGCTCGGCCACGCGCCCGCCCAGGCCCACGGCGATGCGCGCCAGCAGATAGCCCTTGGGGTAGTTGTGGCGGTCGTCGAGCGGCATGATCTGCGTCACGCCCAGCGCCTGCCCGCGCGGTACGATCGTCACTTTGTGAACCGCGTCGCCCTCCGGTGTCAGCAGCGCCACCAGCGCGTGGCCGCCCTCGTGATAGGCGATCACGCGGCGCTCGTCGGCGGCCAGTAGCAGGGGCCGCTGCGCGCCCATCATGATGCGGTCGATCGCGTCCTCGAAGTCGCGCATCTCGACGCGGTCGCGGTTGCGGCGCGCGGCCAGCAGCGCCGCCTCATTGCAGATGTTGGCGATGTCGGCGCCGACCATGCCGGGCGTGGCGCGCGCCAGCACCTCGACGTTGATATCGGGTCCGAGCGGCATGCCGCGCGTGTGGACGACGAAGATCGCTTCACGCCCGGTGCGGTCGGGACGATCCACCACCACCTGGCGGTCGAAGCGGCCAGGGCGCAGCAGCGCGGGGTCCAGCACGTCGGGGCGGTTGGTGGCGGCCAGCACGATCACCGCCTGGCGCGCGTCGAAGCCGTCCATCTCGACCAGAATCTGGTTGAGCGTTTGCTCGCGCTCGTCGTTGCCGCCGCCCAGGCCGGCACCACGCTGGCGGCCCACGGCATCTAGCTCGTCAACGAAGATGATGCACGGGGCGGCCTTTTTGGCGCGATCGAAGAGGTCGCGCACGCGGCTGGCGCCGACGCCCACCAGCATCTCGACGAACTCCGAGCCGGACATCGAGAAGTAGGGCACATCGGCCTCGCCCGCCACCGCCTTCGCCATCAGCGTCTTGCCGGTTCCTGGCGGCCCTACCAGCAGGATGCCTTTGGGCAGCCGGCCGCCGAGCCGCGAGTAGCGCGTGGGATTCTTGAGGTAGTCCACCACCTCTTCGAGGTCGGCCTTCGCTTCGTCCACGCCCGCCACGTCGGCAAACGTCGTCTTGGTCTTGCCGCCCATGTAGATGCGCGCGCGGCTCTGGCCAAAGCTGAAGATATTGCCCTGCGCGGCGCCCGCGCGACGGAACATCCAAAATAAGAGGATGCCGATCAGCACGATCGGCCCCCACTGGAAGAGCAGGTTGAGCAACAGGTTATTGTTGTTGTCCGGGACGACGTTGATCTTGACATTGTGCTGCTGCAGCCGCGGCACGGTATTCTCACTGTTGAGGTTGGGGATCGTCGTCGTGAATTTGGTCCCGGTTTGGTTGTTCTGGTCCGACTTGACCGGGTTCTTGAAGGTGCCGGTGACGGCGTTGTCGGTCAGCGAAACGGATGCCACGTTGTCGGCCTGTACCTGATTCATGAACAGGCTATAGCTGACCGGCTCACCCGACGAGCTGCCCGGCTGCCAGACGAGGAAGATCACCCACAGCAGCGGCAGCAGCAACAGCAGCCACAGCAGATTGCGCTGCAGCCAGCTGCGCGGCGGCTCGCCGTTGGGATTCTGCGGCGTGCCGGGAGGGCCACCCCGGCGGCGGTCGGGCTGTTGCATCACGTGCGGCCTCCATCTATGAAGCGACGGCGCCCAACTGGGCGGCGCATGCAGTGTGTAGCGCGATCTGAGCGCAGGCTCCCCGGTGCGGGGAGGGCGGCCAGCAAAAGTGTAATCTCTACCACGCACAGACGGTGCCAGACTTGTGGAACCTGTGCAAGCAAGCTGGCCCCGTGAAGCGGCGTTCCCTGGGTTGCCAGACCCAACCGCCCGCGCGCTACACTCCCCTGATGTGTGCGATACTCAGCCAGAAAGGTGAACCCTGGAGATGCCGTCCGATCAGCCCTCCGCCGACCAATCGCCCGCCGAGCTGCCCTCCGGCGCGGAGCAGCTTCGCGACGAACCCTTCCTCACGCTCAAATCCGGCGCGACCGAGGTCTACCTGGTCCGCCACGGCGATGCGCTGCCGGCGGCGGAAGACATCATCGCTGGCGACTACGACGCGCAGTCCTTGAGCGAGTTGGGCCGGCAGCAGGCACGAGCGGTGGGCGAGCGCCTGCGCGACGTACACCTCGCCGCGGTCTACAGCAGCCCCATCGGCCGCGCGCGCGAGACCGCTGAGGAGATCGCCGCCGCGCAGGAGCTAGCGGTGGGCATCGAGCCGGACCTGCGCGAGGTGGGGCTGGGCGTCATCGGGCCGGAGTTGAGCGCCGACCTGCCGCCGGAGGAGACTCTCAAGCGTATCAAGGACGCGCTGCACGAGATCGCCGTCGTCGCCATCACTCAGGGCACATGGGAGTCGTTGCCGGGCGCCGAGCCGTCGGCTGCGCTGCGCGCGCGGCTGGTAGCGGTGGTGCGGCGGCTGGCGGGAGCGCATGCGGGCGAGCGGATCGCGCTGGTGAGCCACGGCGGCGCGATCAACGCCTACCTGGCCGCGGTCCTGGGCATCCGGCGGGACTACTTCTTCCCCACCGCCAACGCCTCGATCTCGGCGCTGCGGGTCAAGGGCGCGCGCGCGATGCTGCTCAGCCTCAACGACATCGCCCACCTGCGCGCGCCCAGCCTGATGGGCTTCGACCCCAACGCGTAAGCGTAATAGGGGGTCCTCACCCCTGGCCCGGAGCGGGCGTCCACCGGACGCCCCTACGCATGCGGAGGCGAGGGGAGAACGCATAGCAGCCGTCACGCGCGGTACCAGAAGCGGTCCCACAGCTCCCAGAAGCTCTCGCCGGTCGCCACCACCTTGCGCGGCGCGACGACCTCGACGCCCTGCCGGCCGCGGAACGATTCGGCGTGGTCCGGCGCGGCCAACTCGACGGTGAAGGTGACGGGGCTGCTCGGCACCCACGGCTCGGGCCAATCGCGGGTGGCGAGCGCGGCGGTGATCTGCCGCTCGATCAGCGCGCAAGCGTCGGCGTGGCCCAGGCTGCGCGCCGAGTAGCGCCCCAGGCCCTGCTTCACCGGCGCCGTCGTCACCTTGGGGCCGAGCAGATCGGTCACTTCCTTGCAGGTCGCGGTGTCGCCGGCGACGAAGACCACCGGCACGCCGAAGGTGCCGCAGATCGCCGCCTCGATACCGCTCTCACCGACCAGCGTGTCATTGATCCAGGCGTTATACCAGGCCTCGCTGCTCACCGTGTGGCACATCACGCCATCGGGCGTGCCGGCCATCGCGTGCGCCCCCACCAGCAGCGCGGCGTCGCAGCCCTCGCGCAGCGGCTCGATATAGCGGCACCAGGCGTGGCCCAGCACGTACTCCGCGCCAGGCTCCAGCCGCTCGGGGATCAGGCTCTTGAAGCTGGAGCTGCCGCCGGCGCCGTGGCAATCAATCACCACGATCTCGTCGGCGCCCCCCGCCTTGGCCCCGCGCACCGCGGCGTTGACCTCGCCAGTCATCAGGCGGCGGCCCTCCTCATAGAGCGACTTGCCGGCCGAGACCTGGTCCCACGTCTCGATCCCCGCGATGCCTTCCATGTCCACCCAGATCACCACGCGCACGAGCGGCCTCCCTCTGCTGTCTGTCGCGCTGCCTCTAACGACCAGATCATGATACACGAAACGGCGGACTCGGCGCTGGTCTGTATCCAGCGTGCCGTGTCCGCCGTCATCTGTTGGCGCGCTCGCTACGAGGATGCCAGCGTGACGACCGCCCAGTAGAGCGCCGCCGCGCCCGCGTCTTCGCCCGCCGCGTCCACCACCACGCGCGCGCTCACCAGCAGGTCCTGGCCCGGCGCGTCGTCGAGGCCGGCGGGCTTGTCGGTGTCGAAGAGCTCCTCGTCCTCGTCGTCCTCGTCGGCGATATACCACTCGTTGCGGTGCTCCAGCGCCGCGCCGGCCCGCGCGAACGGCTCCAGCAGCGTGGAGGTAGCGTCGAGCGCGTCGGCGATGCCCAGCCGGCCCGAGCGATAGCGCAGCGAGATGTCTTCCACGCGCACGCTCTGCGGCTCGGGGCGCGCGTTGCGCTGCAGCGCGGGCAACACCTGCGCCAGCCACTCCCCATCCGCCACCGTCAGGCGCGGCAGGAAGATGCTCGTGCGCACTCTGCGCTCGTCGGTCGCCGCACGCAGCCACGGCATGCGTCCATTTCTGCGATTCGCCATCATGCCACCTCGGGCGCTGCGCCCCAGCTAGTCCGCGGAATCGGTGCCCCACGCCGCTCCAGGTCCCCATGACTGGATACCGCGATGAGGAACGTCCCGGACCCGCCTGCTGCTCCGGTACTCTCCCATTCCGTTGCATTCCGTTCCAGCGCGCCGCTGCCTACCGCCGGCCCGCGCTGGCGCCGCACCACATCTACGCGCAATATAACGGCCAGGTTGAGTGTCGCCATCCGCCGAGCGCACAGGTTATGCTACCACGCCAGCGCAACGGCTGCCACCTGCCTGGACCGACGATGCCGCACGGCGTAATCTCTCACCTCACGCGGGTCGTCGCGGCAGGCCATCCGCTATGATGGGTGCTGGAGGTCTCCTGTACTATGACCACGCCCGCTTTCGATCCGTCCGCCAATCAGTTGCCGCCCCTGCGCCTCGACGTGGCGCTCGCCCCACAGTGGGCGTCCGCCGGACCACGGGCGTCCACCGGACACCCCTACGCCAACGCGCCGCGTGGCGACACGGTCTTCATCGTCGTGGACGTGATCCGCGCGACCACGAGCTTGTGCGTGCTCTTCGAGTATGGCGCAGGCGCTGTGCTGGTGGCGCCCGACGTGGCAATGATGCGCGAGTCGCGGCTGATGATCGATCGCAGGCTCGATCAAGATGACGGCCCGTGCGTTCTCCTGGCCGGTGAGGTTGGCGGCGCGCGCCCCGACGGTTTCGATTACGGTAACTCCCCCACCGAGCTGGCCCGCGCGCCACTGGAGGGCCGCAGCGTGCTCTTCGCCACCACCAACGGCACGCGCGCGATCCGCGCCTGCGCTGGCGGACGCGCGATTCTGGCCGGCGCGCTGCGCAACGCCCAGGCCGTCGCGGCTGCTGCCCTCGATGCGCTTCCACCCAGCAATGCGCCAGAGCCAGCACACTCGACCGATGTTGACGAGGATGAGGATGAGCAGCTCGACATCGTGATCGTCTGCTCTGGGCGTGGCGATCGGCCCGCCTACGACGACACGATCTGCACCGGCTATATCCTGCGCCGGCTGCTGGACGCTGCCGCGGCGCGGGGGCGGGCGGTTGCGCTCGAGAGCGGGGCGCAGATCGCGCTTGCGACACTCGCGGGTGTCGAAGCGCGCGGCGGTATCCGGGCGGCATTGGCACAGTCGGGCGCCTACCGGGCCATCGAGCGCCTCGGGCTGGCTGCCGACCTCGATTGGTGCGCGGCCACCGATGTGACAGAAGTCGTCCCGCGCGTTGTGGAATACCTCCCAGACCACGATCTGGTCGTTATGCGTTCGCCAGGTGACGGGAGGGAGAAATAGCGGCTCGATCCTCAACCCGCGCAGGCGGTTTTTGTGGCCGCGAGGCCATCCAGGCGCGGTTTCAACCGCCGGCTATCCGTCCCGGCCACGAAACTCGCGCAAACCCGCCGCGCGTTGTACCCTGACGGATGAGCGCGCGATCTACGCGGAGCCGGGCGTTTGCGATACGCGAGCAGCGGGCGTCCACCGGACGCCCCTACGCGCCTCATACCCCTTCGCATCCTTCGCGCTCACCGTTTCCTCTCTGCCGCTTTGTCTTCCCCTCGCCTCCGCAGAGGAGAGGGGGCCAGGGGGATGAGGATCCTGCCATGTTCACCCGTGACGAGCTGATCGCCGCGGCGGGCGTGCAGCCGCTGGGCGGCGCGCTGCCGCCGCGCTTTGAGGGCGGTGCGGTGGATAGCCGCGCCGTGCGGCCGGGTGAGCTGTTCGTTGCGCTCAAGGGCGAGCAGACCGATGGCTATTACTACATCCCGCAGGCCGTCGAGGCCAGGGCGGCGGCGATCCTCTGCGCGCGGCCGCACGACGAGGCGACCGCCCATGGGGTGCCGCAGCTTGTCGTCCCCGATCCGCTCGCGGCGCTGCAACGCCTGGCGCGCGAGCGCCTGCGCTGCCAGCCTGAGGCGCGCGTGATCGCCATCACCGGCAGCAACGGCAAGACGAGTGTCAAGGAGGCCACCGCGACGCTGCTGCAACATCTGGCCCCCACGCTCAAAACCGAGGGCAACCTCAACACCGAGACCGGCTTGCCATTGACGCTGCTGCGCCTGCTGCCGGAGCACCGCTTCGCCGTGCTGGAGATGGGCGCGCAATGGGTGGGCGAGATTACGGCGCTATGCCGCATCGCGCCGCCCGACATCGCCGTCTGCACAGTCGTCGGGCCGGAGCACCTGGAGTTCTTCGGCAGCCTGGAGGGCGTCGCCGACGGCGAGAGCGAGGCCGTCGCCGCGCTGTCACCGCAGGGCGTGGCGGTCCTCAACGGCGACGATCCCGTGGTGCGCAACATGGCGCGGCGCACCCAGGCATGCGTCGTGACCTACGGACGCCGGCCAGGGGCGCAGGTGCGCGCGCTACGCGTGTGGGGCGATCCGCTCACCGGCCTGCGCTTCACGCTGGCGCACGGCGGGCAGCAGGTGCGGGTCATGCTTCATACCCCCGGCGCGCACGCCGTCACCACCGTGCTGGCGGCCTCGGCAGTCGCGCTGGCCTGCGGCATGGACCTGGAGCGAATCGCCGCCGCCTTGGGCGAGATCCGCCCGGTCAAGCGGCGCGGCGAGGTCAAGCCGGCGGTCAACGGCGCGACGCTGGTGGACGACAGCTACAACGCCAACCGCCAGTCGGCAATCGCGGCGGTGGAGCTGCTCCGCGGTGCGAAGGTCGTGCCGGGCGGGCGGCGCGTGTTCGTCTTCGGCGACATGCTGGAGCTGGGGGACTATGCGACGGCCGAGCATGCCGCGGTGGGCACAGCGGCCGCCAGCGCCAACCTGGACGCGCTGGTGCTGGTGGGCAGCGACGTCGCCGCTACCGCCGAGGCCGCCCTCCAGGCAGGTCTGCCGGCGGATCGCGTGCATCTCTTCGCCGCGCCGCTCGCCGACCATTCCGCGCTGGCCGCCGCGCGCCAATCAGCAGCCGCGCTCGTGCGTGAGGCGCTGCGGCCGGGCGACGTGGTGCTGGTCAAAGGCTCGCTGGGGGTCGGGATGGACGTGGTCGTCAAAGAGCTTGCCGCTACTTCTCCATCGGCAGCCCCGCCGCCTCCCAGGCATCGGTCCCGCCGTCCACATTGAAGACACGCACCACGCCCTGCTGCCGCGCGAAGCGCGCCGCCATCATGCTGCGCTCGCCCACATGGCAGATGAAGAGCACGTCGCGGTCGCGCGGCACCTCCTCCACGCGCTGGCGGAACTGGCTCAGCGGGATGTTGACCGCGCCCGCCGCGTGCCCCGCGCGAAACTCCAACACCTCACGCACGTCAATCAGCGCCGGGGTCAGCTCGTCCTCCGCCGCTGTCTGTGCCAGCCGATCATGCGCCTCGCGTGCGCTGATCTCCGGCACCTGTCCGCTCGCTGATCCCGCCATCTTGCTATCCTCCACGAAGTGCTCACGACGCGGTCATCCACTGCCGCGTCCCGCTCTATTATGCCAACAGGCGTCCACCTGACGGCGACCCACTACACTGGCAAGCGCGTTGCGACACCGGCTAACAGCGCGACCCGGCGAGCTATGAGAGGGAGCAGCACCCAATGCCCACCGCGACCCGTACGCATCATGACGAGCCACATGCCCTGTTCTTCCGACGTGGAGCAAGCGCACCAGAGCAGCCGCCGAACGTCGTCGTCCCATCGCGGCTGGGGTCGCGGCGGGCACGCTTCTGCCTCATTTCGGCGCTGATCATTGTCCCGCTCTATCTGGCGGGCGTGTATGGGCTGGTCGGCGCCACACACCTGCGCTATCTGCTCTACCCGTCGCTGGCATCCATCGGCTACGACCTCTTCATCCGCGATCCTCAGAGCTGGACCACGACCTTCCGTAACGCCGTGTTTGGTCCGGTGCTGGGTGCCTCGATCGGCGTGCTGGCGGTGCTGTTCCTGCCGGCGGGGCCGGTGCAGGTGCTGGCGGTGACACTGGTGGCGATGGTGACGCTGCGGCTGGCGAAGGTGGTGCTCGCGCCCGCGCTGGCGGTCTCGCTGCTGACGCTGCTGGCCGGCGGCGAGAGCCTGGCGTATCTGCTCTCGGTCGCCGCGTCGTCGGCAGCGCTCGCCATCATCTTCCGCCTCTGGCGCGACCTGCTCTACGAGCCGCGCTTCGGTCCCGCCGCGCCGGGAGCACCGGATTTGCCGCCACAGGGCTAATCGGCAGCTTGCGGCAGGGTGCTACGCTGGATGCACGCGGGCGGAGCACGCGACGCAGCAGAAACGGGAGAGGAAGAAGCGATTATGGGCAGCGTCTCGTACTGGCAGGCAGAAGCAGCGGGCGGCGATGCGGGTGACGTTCCCACGCGGCACCATACCGCACTCGAAGGCGACGCACGAGCCGAGGTCGCCATCGTCGGCGGCGGCATCACCGGGACCAGCACGGCACTGTGGCTTGCGCAAGCCGGGGTGCCTGTCGCCGTGCTGGAGGGCCGCACAATCGCCGCGGGAGCCAGCGGGCGCAACGGCGGCTTTCTGCTGGCCGGCACAGCGGAGTCGTACGCGACGGCTATCGCGCGCTACGGACGCGAACGCGCGCGCCGCATCTGGGACTTCAGCACGCGCAACCAGCGGCTCGCCGCATCGCTGGCCGAGGAGCTAGCGGCGCTCGGCTGGGCGACCGGCTTCCGCCGCACCGGCAGCCTGCGCATCGCCGCCACCGACGCCGAGTACGCGGACCTGATGGCGAGCGACACGTTGCAGCGCGGGGACGGCTGGGACGCTGAGCTGCTGCCGCGCGACCGGCTCCCCGCGCGCATCCAGGCGCACTATAGCGGCGCCGCGTACTACCCCGGCGACGGCGAGATCCAGCCGGCGCGCTTCGTCACCGGATTGGCACGGCTCTCCGAGGGGGCAGGCGCGGCGATCTATGAGGCCAGCCCCGTGACGGCCATCGAGCCGGATGGTGAGGGGGTGCGTATCACCACGGCTGGCGGGGGGACGTTGCGTGCCGGCGCCGCGCTGCTCGCCACCAACGCCTGGCTGCCGGAGCTGCTGGCGCCGCTCGGAGCCGGTGCCGTCGCGCTAGCGGACGCAATCGCGCCGACGCGCGGACAGATGCTCGTCACGGCGCCGGTGGCCGACCGGCTGTTCGACTGCCCCTGCTACGCCGACGAGGGTTACCAGTACTGGCGGCAGCTCGACGATGGACGGCTGGCCGTCGGCGGCTGGCGCAACACCTCGTTCGCGACCGAGAATACCAGCGACGAGACGCCTGGCGGCGCGGTGCAGTCCAGCCTGGACGCCTTTGTCCACGAGATGCTGGGGCTTGCGGGGCTGCCCATCGAGCGGCGCTGGGCGGGGATCATGGCCTTCTCGCGCGACGGCCTGCCCTACGTCGGGCGGCTGCCCGGCCAGCTCAACGTGTACGTCGCGGGCGGCTATACGGGGCACGGCAACGCCTCCGCGATCCTCGCCGCGCGCACAATCGCCGACCTGATCCTCGGCCAACCCACGCCGGATGCCGATCTCTTCGCGCCCGCGCGCATCTTCGCCGGGAAGCAGGCCGCCCAATGACCCGCATGCGCGTCCAGAAACTCGATACCCAGGGCCGCGTCGCCGTTACCTATGAGGCCAAGCTGGCCGAGCGCCTGCCCGACGGCGTGCGGCTGGAGGCACGCTGGGAACGCCCGGCGCTGCCGCTGGGCTATACGACCTTCGAGACCGGCGACCGCTTCGTGGAGTGGTTCTTCACCGACCGCTGGTACAACATCTTCGAGATCCATACGCCGGACGATACGCTCAAAGGCTGGTACTGCAACGTGGCCGAGCCAGCGACGATCACCGCCGACACCATCGCCTGCCGCGATCTGCTGCTCGACCTGTGGGTAACTCCGGACGGCGCGACGCGTATGCTCGACGAAGACGAGTTCGCCGCCGACACCACCCTCGACGAGCAGACGCGCCACCGGGCACGCGCCGCGCTGGACGCGCTGCAGCGGCTGGTGCGCGAGCGCGCCGGCCCCTTCGCCCGCCTCCGCTGAGGTCCGTGCTATACTTTTTTGCGAGCGGCCGCACGCCGGGCGGCCACCGCACGTCCCCCTCCAGCGGCGTGCTCCGCTCCGGCCATTGCGCCACTCATTCACACCCGAAAGAGAGAAACCGCTCGTGGATCGCGAAGAAGCCATCCGCCGGCTGCGCTCATGGGCCGCGCACGCCAATCACGAGGCCGAGATGGCCCTCACGCAAGAGAATATCCTCAACTGGCAGGGACAGGCACAGGTGCTCAACGGCGTCGCCACCTACCTCACCGGCCAGGGAGCCAGCGCCGACGACGACACCGTCTGGCGTCAGATCGTCGCCGACCGTACCGGCGTGCTGGCCGCCTGGGATACTGCTCGTGAGGGGCCTGAGGCGATGCTCTACGCCGGGATGGTGGCCGGCTTCGACGTGGCCCTGACCACGCTCACCGACATCGCCGGCCGCGATTGGGCACTCCCCGCACGCGCCAAGCGCTGGGTGAATCGCTGAGATGTCCGCGTCTGAGCCGCCTGACGACCTCACCGCTCGTCCCGCTCTCCCGCGAGGCGAAGAGGCGGCGCACAGCGCCGAGGGAGGTGTCCGCGCACACCACGCGCCCTTGCGCATCGTCATCGCTCCGCAGGCGCTCAAGGGCAGCCTCGACGCACCTGAGGTTGGCGCGGCGATCGCCGCGGGCGTGCGCGCCGTGCTGCCTGACGCGCGCATCGAGATCGTGCCGGTCGCGGACGGCGGCGAGGGGACGGTGCGGGCGCTGGTGGCGGCGACCGGCGGCGAGCTGCGCCGCATCACTGTGACGGGTCCGCTGGGCGAGCCGGTGGAGGCCGAGTGGGGGCTGCTGGGTGGAGGAGGGGATTACGGGGAACGCAGAGGACGCGGAGGAGACGCGGAGGACTCGGAGAGGAAGAAAGACGGAGAACGCGAAGCACGCGAAGCGAGCACGAAGCACGCGAAGGAAGCAGAGAGAGCAACCGCAGAGAACGCAGAGAACGCAGAGGTTGCGGGTATAGGGGCAGGGGCGTATAGCATCCGTCCAACGGGTAGTGGGGCGAACCGAGTCGAACTCACGGCGGTGATCGAGATGGCGGCGGCGTCGGGGCTGCCGCTGGTGCCGCCGGAGCGGCGCAATCCACTGCTCGCGACAACGCGCGGCACCGGCGAGCTGATGCGCGCGGCGCTGGATGCCGGCGCGCGGCGGCTGCTGATCGGCATCGGCGGCAGCGCCACCAACGACGGCGGCGCGGGGATGGCCCAGGCGCTCGGCGCGCGCCTGCTGGATGCGGCGGGGAATGAGCTGCCGCCGGGCGGTGCGGCGCTGGCTGATCTGGCACGGATCGATCTCTCCGGCCTGGACGCGCGGCTGGCCCAGACGCAGGTGCGCGTGGCCTGCGACGTCTCGAATCTCCTCACCGGCCCGACCGGCGCTTCGGCGGTCTACGGACCCCAGAAGGGCGCGACACCCACGATGGTCGCCCAGCTTGACGCGGCGCTCGCGCACTATGCCGAGGTCCTGCGGCGCGACCTTGGGGCCGATGTGGCCGAGATACCAGGCTCGGGGGCGGCAGGGGGACTCGGCGCGGGGCTGCTGGCCTTCGCGCATGCCGAGCTGGTGCCGGGCGCGGCGCTGGTGCTGGACGCGCTGCATTTTGGCGAGCGGGTGGCGGGCGCCGACCTGGTGATTACCGCCGAGGGGCGGCTGGACGAGCAGACGGCGTATGGCAAGGCGCCGGCGGCGGTGGCGCGCGCGGCGAAGGTTGCCGGCGCGGCAGTGATCGTGCTCGCCGGCTCGGTCGCCATGCCCGACGAGGCGTTGGCGGCGCTGGGCTTCGATGCCGCGGTGCCGCTGCCCAACGGCCCGATGACGCTGGAAGAGAGCATGGTGCGCGCGCCGGAGCTGGTGCGCGCGGCGGCGGCACGAGCGCTGCGGCTGGTCGTCATCGGGCGCAGGCTTTAATCAAGCCGGCAGCTGGCGTACACCGTACGCCCCTATGCTATCCCTCCGCCGCCGCCTGGGCTTTAAGCTCGCGGCGCAGAATCTTGCCGGAGGGCGTCTTGGGGATGTTCTCGACGAAGACGAGCCGGCGGATGGCCTTGTACTTGGCGAGCTGGCCGTTGGCATAGGCCATCAACTCGTCGGCGGTTGGCGGGCGTCCACCGGACGCCCCTACATCCGGCTGCAAGGCCACGTAGGCGCGCGGGACCTCGCCGCTCTCAGTATCGGGTACGCCGATCACCGCCGCGTCGCGCACGGCAGGATGCTCCAGCAGCACCGCCTCTAACTCGGCTGGCGCGACCGACCAGGCATTGGTCTTGATCATCTCCTTGGCGCGGTCCACGATGAAGACGTAGCCCTGCTCGTCCACGTAACCCACGTCGCCGGAGTGATACCAGCCGTTGCGGATCACGCGCGCCGTCTCGTCGGGGGCCTTCCAGTAGCCCTGCATGATCTGCGGCCCGCGGATGCAAATCTCGCCGATTTCGCCCGGCGCCAGCGTGCGCTCGCCGGTCTCGAGGTCCACCACCTTCTGCTCGGTGTCGCTCACCACCGTCCCGCCGGAGTCCAGCTTGATCAGCTCCGGCTCGATCGGGCTGTGATGGGTCAGCGGCGAGGCTTCGGTCATGCCGTACGCCTGGAGCACTGGTATGCCGGTCTTCTCGGCCACTGCCCGGGCCGGCGCGACGGCCATCGGCGCCGCGGCGCAGAGGACGTGGCGCACATGGGGCAGCGTCTGCGGGCCAAGCGTCGGCATGTTCGCCAGCCCCAGCAGCACCGGAGGCGCGACCGGCAGGATGGTCACGCCGCGCGTCGCGATCAGGCGCAGCGCCTCGTCGGGCACGAAGCGCTCCATCAGCACCAGCGCCGAGCCGGAGAACGCCGCCTGACCCATTAGCGCCACGCCGTAGATGTGGTACAGCGGCAGGAAGACCAGGAACACGTCGTCCTCGGTGACGCGCGCCGAGGCGATGAACTGGTGAAAGTTGATCACCACGTTGCGGTGGGTGAGCATCACGCCCTTGGGCAGCCCGGTGGTGCCGCTGGAGTAGGGCAGCGCCAGCAGGTCGTCGCCACGCACCGGGACGACCGGCACACGCTCCGGCGTATGGTCGCGCATCAGCCGGCCAAACGGGATTGCGGTCGAATCGCCCTCTACCGGCTCCGTCCCCGTCACCAGCACGTGCGCCAGGTCGGGCGTCTGCGCGCGCACCGCCTGCACCAGCGGCAGCATTTCGCGCTGCACCAGGATCGCCTTGGCGTCGCTGTTTTGGAGTTGGTAGGTGATCTCGCGTTCGCGGTAGGCGGGATTCATCGGCGTGAGCACCAGGCCCAGCATGCTGCCGGCCATCCAGGCGATGGCGTACTCAGGCCGGTTGAGCATGAAGAGCGCCAGCCGGTCGCCTTTGCGCAGCCCCAGCGCGTGCAGCCCCGCGGCCGCCGAGCGCGCCAGCGCGTACAGCTCGCGGTAGGTCAGCGTGACGTCGCGCCAGAAGACCGCCGGGCGCTCGGGGAAGCGCATCGCCGTGCGCGCGAGCATCTCGTGGAAGGGCACGTCGGGGTAGATCAGCGGCGGCCGGTAAAACTCCGGGTGCGCGTAGGGCGTGCCATTGCCTGTGCCCGTGTGCGTCTGCGTCGCCGCTTGTGCCGAGTCCGACATGGTGGGGGCCTCCCGCGTGTGTGCCTGCGCCGCCAGCATTCGTCAGTGTTGCCATTGTAGCACGCCCCGGTGCGTGCGCTCGCGAACACCTCAGGATGATTGCGTATCGTCCGCCATAGTTCCGCAGAGGCCCGACTATGGCGGCAATCGGCTCACCGGCGATGCGGGCGTGACCGATTAACCCGACAGGCACCAGACGGTTGGGCGCCAATTCGGCGTACCTCAACGACCAGCCACACGACCAGAGCCGCCAGAACAACGCCGAGGCCAAGCGCCATGCCAATAACCGGTGGGGACGAGTCTGGATGAAACTCCCCTCTTCGCTGTTCATCCACTCCCAGGAATATGGCAAGCACAACGAGGATGAAGGTCACGACCGGGACGAAATAGCGAATCCCGAAATCGTGTACCATCGGCGGCGCTCCACGGAGGTGCCGCAGCCACGCTATGGCACTGGTGACAAGACAACAGCTTACAAACTCGGCCAACCCGACGATTGCAGGCATGTCACCACCTTTTCCAAGACTTCGGGCGGAGCGCTCCAGAGTATAGCAGGCTTGGCCCGTGCGCTCAATTTGAAGCGAGTGGCATCACCTCGACAGCTCTTGTAGGGCGCAGTTAGCCCGGACTATTCATCCAGACCAGGCTGCCGCAGCGTCAGTCGGCTTGATGGCAGGGGATTACCCGCGGTGCTTTAGACCGCCTGCCTGCCCTAGATGCTCGCTCGCCAGCCGGAACGGCTGCATGAATCATCAGGGTTAGAGGGAGCGTATAGCGGGCAGCGGCGCACGAGAGAAGGGTGAGGCACATCACGCTGCCTGACCGCCGCGGCGGTGGCGCGAACCGTCGCCGTAGACCGCTAGCGCGAACGCCACCGCGTGGCGCGTGCAGAGCGCCAGTGGGCCGTCCACCAGCCCCGCCTGCCCGACGCTAAAGGCGCTCACGGCGGTGGTAAGGTCCTGGCTGAGGAAGGTCTGCGCCACACGCACCTCGGGGCTGGTATCGGGGTCGTGGCCGGCGGGCGCGAAGCCCAGCGCAAGCAGCCGCAGCGTCACCGACGTGACCTTGCCCTCCGTCACGTCGGCGAAGTAGGTGTGCAGGTCGTTGGTCAGGCGCACCACCGCACCACCGGCCGCTATCGCCAGGTAGGCGCGCTTCCACGCTTCACGCGGGCGCAGCTCGAAGCTCGCGGCGGTGGCAGCCACGGCGGGCATGCCGATCGAGACCGTGCCGTTGCGCAGGTACGTGGCAAACGACGGCAGGTCGCGCCCCCGCCCGCTCGTATCGCGCGCGAAGGCGACGTTCCAGCCGACCTCGCGCAGCATCGCCGCCGCACAGAGCGCGAGCTGCCGCGCGACCAGCGCCCGCCGGAAGCCCCACACCCGCCGATCGGGCAGGCGCGACCACTCGGCGTCGAGGACTTCGAGCACGCCGCGCAGAGCACTTGCCACACGCAGCGCATCCGCCGGCGCCTCGCCCCTGACGGCGCCGGAGGGGGATGGCAGCGCGCGGCTCATGGTGCCCAGCGGCTCCAGCGCGGTACGCAGGTCGCGCACGAGCACGGCAGGCACGGTCGATCCGCGGGCTGAGCGTGCCAGCTCAGCAGCGTCACGGCGATCCAGAAAGTCGTCGAGCAGATAGATCCAGAAGACGACCAGCGCCAGGCCAAGCGCCTGCCCCGCGGGCGTGGCAGCGGTGGTGCAGACGGTGGCGTAGAAAGCGCTCTCCTCGATGTGCTCACCTGAGACGCCATGCTCCTCGGCCCACTGCGCCAGCTCGGCGCGCACGCGCTGGAAGCGCATCGCCTGGCGCTGCTGGCTCTCGGACTTAGCGCCCGGCCGCTGCGCCTCGACGATCGCCAGCCAGTCGAAGACGGGCTTCTCGCCCGCCCCCGCGCTGGAGGGCGCATGCAAGCCGGAGGCCTGGTGGTGCGCCATCACGGAGAGGATGCTGGTCGCCCGTTCGGGTAGGGTTGGCATAGGGAGGTGCCTCCTGTCACCCTGATCTCGCGTATCGCTCCCGGTGCCGTCCGTGCTTGTGCAGCAGCCGCGGCCAGCACGCGCCCTGGACGGAACCGGTGGTGGCGGACGCAAGGAGATGCGAGGGGATGCATGATATGGAATGCATGCATGGGGCGGCAGCGCCCGTGGACGTGGGCGCGAGTGGATGGCCGCGACGCTCACATGCGGGCGTCTGCCATGCGGGCACCCGCGAATCGCGCCTTTATGCGCCCAGCGGGCTGTGCAACGCCGCGAGGACTGCCGCGCGGATGACCCGCGGCGGCGCGTAGAGCGTCTTATCTACCCACATGGTGGGCAGCGACGCGACGGAGTCCGGTGCCAACAGGTTGCTCAGATGGCGGCGGAGGTAGCCGCGCGCCTTCTGTAACATACTACGATCATTCTGCGTAGATTGTCGCGCAGCCAGCCGAAGGAGGCCGGCCACAGTCAGCGCGCCGTAAGCCGTCTCTTCGAGCGTCGCGCCGCGGATGCCCCAACCGCCGCCGCGACGCTGTGTCTGCACCAGCCAGGCGAGGGTCGCGTCGAGCCGCACGCGAACGGCCTTTGCAAGCTCCGCGTCGGCCCCTCCTTCTCCCGCCCCTTCTCCGTTGCCTATGCGGTGAATATGACTGTTGTAGCGCGCCAGGGCGAGCGCGCAGGAGAGCGTGGCGTAGTACGGGCTGATGTGCCACTTATCCTCCCAGCAGCCCTCTGGCGATCCTTGCTCCAGCAGATAGCGCGCCACTCTGCGGCATCGCTCGGCCAGCGTAGAGGCATCCGGCGTATGCCTATCATGGCCATGGTCTCCGCCATATGTAGGGGCGTCCGGTGGACGCCCGCCGTGGGATGCATGGGGCGTAGGGGCGTCCGGTGGACGCCCGCCTGCCGCGCCGGGTGTGTCCACGCTCAGCAGGGCATCGAGCGCGTGGGCGTTGGTGCTAGTGGAGGCGGTGCGCTCGCCCTCATAGCTGACGTAGTGGCTGTCGCGCGCGAAGGGATTGAGCGGCGCCAGGTCGGAGCGTACGCCGCTCTCATTGAGCACCGCGAGCGTCAGCGCGGTATCGTCGGCATCGCACGGCAGACTGCTCAAACGTGAGAAGCCGGCTCCGTCCGCGGTCAACGCGCCGCGCAGCCACGTCAGGATGCGACCGTGGGAATGCGCGTTCGTAGGGGCGCCTGGCGGACGCCCGCCCACGGCGAAGCCGCCGAGCCGCAGCAGGTGGAGCGTCCACGCGGCCTCGAACACGTCGGCGGGGTGTGAGGTTGCCATCGCGCCGGGGTCGCCCGCGCGCGCGGAGTCCACTTCGAGGTGTCGCAGCCAGGCGGCGGCGGCTGAATCCCACTCGGGCGCGTGCAGCAGCACGGCGGCCGTGGCCGAGGGGGAGCAGCCGTAGGCGCCGTTGGGGGCGCGGCACGTCGCGCGCAGCCGCGGGTAATCCAGCGCCGGGCCAAGCACCTCCAGCGCATGCACCAGACTGGAGCGACCGGTGTAGAGCGCGTCGAGCGGCAGACGCGCCAGCTTCGCATCGCGCCGCGCGAGCATCAGGTCCAGGTCGGGGATGTCGAGATGGATGCCGTGGCGCTCCAGCTCGGCGGCGAGCGTGGGGATCAGGAACTCGAAGAACGGCGTATCGCCCGCGGCCTCGGCGCGCCAGCGCGGCAACACGCCCCGCAGCGCGCGAAGCCCCCGCGCCACCGCCAGCCGAACCGCATCGGTCTGCTCCGGCGCGCGATGGAGGGCCAGCAGCGCGGCCATGCTGGGAATCACGCCGTGCGGGAAGGGCGGTCCCCAGCCACCGCCGCGCCGCTGGTGGCGCAGCAGCCAGTCAAGGGCCGCGGGGAACGCCAGGCGCTGGGGATCTTCGGGATGCCGCACGAGCGCCACCCACGCCGCCTCGTAGGCCGACGCGCTGATGCGCCCTCCGCCCCAGCGCTCGTCTTGATCCTGCGCGATCTCGTCGAGCAGCGCGGCGGCCATGCCGGCAAGGTCCAGTCGGCGCCTCGCGCCAGCGGAGCGTGTAGGGGTATCCACCGGATGCCCACCCGGCGTGTGCCCCGTGAGCGAGGGGTCGCGAGGCATCGGCATATCCTCCATTCCTGCGGGAGATTGCGGGTGACTGGCGAGCGCTATGCGGTTGTCTCTATGCGGATGCGCTGCGCCTCACTGGTGTCGCGCCGGCAAGCGGCCGGCTACATAGCGGCAACCTGTGCGTGCGGCGGGCCGAGACGACGCGCGGAGATGGATGGCACCGGCAGGGTGAGGTGGAACGTGCTGCCCTCCCCATCCACGCCGGTGCTCTCGACCCAGATGCGGCCGCCCATGGACTCGGCGAGCACACGACACAGATAGAGGCCCAGGCCGGTGCCCTGCACCTTGGAGGCGAGGTCGCGCGGCAGGCGCACGAAGCGATTGAAGAGCAGCGGCGCCTGATCCGGTGGGATGCCGTGCCCAAAATCTCTGATGGTGATCTCGACCAACGCCGGCACATGGCGCGCGCCACGTTGCCAGCGCGCCCGGCCTGCCGCGACGGGCAGCTCCTTGAGGAAGGCGCGCGCCTCGATGGGTGTGCCCGGCGGCGAGTACTTCACGGCATTGGAGAGCAAGTTGGTGAGCACCTGCTGCAAGCGCACGCGCTCGCCCCAGACCACCAGCGTTTCAGGCACGTCCACCACCAGGTCGCGCAGCGGATGCGCGCTGTCGGATAGGCGCGTGCCCTCCGCCGCGACGTCGCCCGTGCGCGGGTCGATCAGCAGGATGGCGGCATCGAGGGCCGCGCGGACGGCGACCGGCTCGGAGGTGAAGGTGCCGCTGTCGCGGTCGATCTCACGGCTGCTGAGGATACCCTGCACCAGCTCGATCAGCGAGTCGCCCACGCGGCAGACGTGGTCGAGCGTGTAGGCAAGCTGATCGGGAGGTAGCAGGTCGGGGCGCTCGCGCAGGGTTTCGAGATAGGTCTGCATCGTCATCAAGGGTGTGCGCAGCTCGTGGTTGACGCTGGCAATGAACTCGTCTTTGAGCACGTCGAGCTGCTGGGCGCGCTCGTACGCCACGCCCACGGCGCCCAGCGTGCGCTGAAACAGGCGCCAGATGGTGATCATCAGCACGGCGAAGAGCCACTGGTGAACCAGCGCCACCGGCAGGATGAGCAGCAGCTCGTGCCGGAGCGTAGAGTCCACCACCCCAGGATGCCCCGGCAGCACTGGCAACAGGAGCAGCAACACAACCGTGGCGACGTTCATCACGACGGCGGCCAGCACGATCCAGCGCACGTTGCCCAGCAGCCCGGCCAGCACGATCACCACGCTGAAAGGGGTCAACTCGACGATGGCGAAGGGGTCCAGCCCGAGGTAGGCGCTCCAGATGGCGAGCGAGGCCGAGGTGCCCAGCGCGCTGGTGCCTGCGACGAAGGCGGTGGCGAGGTTGAGCTGCTCGCGCCGCACGGCCAGCAGACCCAGCCACAGGGTGACGATACAGCACGCCAGCATAATCGCCGTCACCAGCAGCGCGCTGCGCGGGACCACCGAGGACGGTATCACCAGCGAGGAAGCCGCGAGCATCACCGCGACGACGGCGCAGATCGCCATGAACACGGGGGTGATCGTGCGGAGCATCTGGAGGCGCCGCTCACGGTCGTAGCCGACATAGATCTCGCGCTCGGTGCGCGTAATCAGCGATTTCTCGATCATCGTCCTGCTCCGCGGCGGCCATCCCCTAAGAGCACCACCGCCCCTACACGTGACTCACTTATTCGTCGCCGTCGCCCGCCAGGTCACGCAGGCGCGCTCGCCGCTGCTGCTCAGTCAGCGCGATGGCCTGCTGGATTGCCGCGATCACCGCCTGGGGCTTGGCGGGCTTGGTGAGATACTGGTCGGCCCCAGCGTACATGCCCAGCGCCTGATCGACCGGCTGCACCAGCGCCGAGAGCATCACCACGGGAATGCCGGCGGTGTCGGGGTCGCCCCGCAGCGCGCGGACGAGCCGCAAGCCGTCAATCTCAGGCATCTTGACGTCAATCACCATGCAGTCGGGCTGCAGCTCCATCGCCTTGTACAGGCCCTCGGCACCGTCGACTGCCACCTCGATGCGGAATCCCCCCAGCGCTTTGAGCGCGAACGAGAGGGACGCCAGGAGATCCTCGTTATCATCCACGATCAGGACGGTGTAGTGTGGTGTGCCGGATGGGGAGCTCATGGGTCATTCCTTTCGCGTGTGCGTGCCGGGGCGCGGGAGGCGCGGGCGCGTCGCGCGGTGCTTTATAGAATGCGGCGGAAGCGGCTGAGGAGCTTCACCCGCTGCACGAAGAACTCTTGGGTGCAGGGCCAGACGAGATACTCGTCGGCCCCGGCGCGCAGGGCGTCAATCTTGTCGCGCACGCTGCCGCGGTACGTGACGACCATGAACAGGATGTGCCGTGTCATGGGCATCTGGGCGAGCCGCCCGATGAACTCCACGCCCGGCATATCTGGCAGATCGAGGTCGACGACGATTAGATCGGGCGTGCGCTGGCCGATGATCGAGGCCGCCGTATGCACAGTCGGCGCGATGGCGACCAGGCAGAGCGGCTGGAGCCACTGCGCGAGGAGCTGCGCGCGCTCGGCGTCGGGGTCCACCACCAGCACGGCGAGCGGCGGGCGCGAGCCGGAGCGCGCGCCATAGGGAGCGAGCGGGCCGCCCCGGCCGTCGCCATCCCCTCGGCCTGACTTCATGTGATACCTCCCTCGCGCCGGCCGCCAACCAGGCGTACGGGCGCGCGGCATACCCGGTCACATGCCACGGGAGGGACGAGCGGAGGGATCGTGGCACACTACCCCGCCCCGCATCCCGGCCGCAATTCCCTACCACGCCACGTGACGATACCAGGACCCAGAAATTGTACGCGGTGTCGGCGAAAACGTACGAGGCAACATCCTCGCGAGCGGGAAGATCCCTGATTGGGTGCGGCAGGTCGCACCAGGTCTGGTGAAGCGAGCAACCCTTGCATGGTGGCTGCGCGTGGTTATTCTCAGGATAACGCGCGTGTCAAGCGCACATAGTGACAGAGTGACAGGCGCCCGCAACGAAACGATCTAAGCGCACGCGGGCGAAGGGACGACGACGCCCTTAGCGGGATGCCTGCGTGCGGGCACGCAGGCACACGCGGCGGACTATGGCCCACAGCGCGACGTTGCCTAGAGCGCGCCCGCGGGCAGGGGCGTCTCGTCGTAGCCGCCGGATTCGCCGGAGCGGGAGCCGGTGGTCGAGCGATAGTGACCGCGATAGGCGTCGGGCAGCAGCACGGCGATGCGGTGGGCCATCTCGTCGGCGGCGAGGCGCATCGCCTGGCGCGTGGAGAGGCCGGCCGGCACGCGTGGGCGATACGGCTCGCCAAAGACGACGTGAACGTGCGGGTGATGCCAGATGCGCCAGCCGCGCGGCAGGGTCCAGACGCGCTCGCTGCCGGTGATCGCAACCGGCACGACCGGCACGTCGGCCTTCAGCGCGAGCCAAGCGGCGCCGGTCTTGAGGGGCAGCATCGCGGGTGGCGCCGGTGGGTCGGCGTAGATGCCTTCGGGGAAGACCAGCACGCACTGCTTGTTGGCCAGCAGGCCAAGGGCGATGCGCAGCGCCTCGCGGTCTGCCTCCCGGCGATGGATCGGAACAGCGCCACAGCGACGGGCGAACCAGCCCAGCAGCGGCCACTCGAAGATTTCAGAGCGGGCGAGGATGCGCATCTCGCGCCCCAGCCGCACGCCGATGAAGATCGGGTCCGTCGGCCCCAGGTGGTTGCTGACTAGCAGCACGCCGCCCGTCCGGGGCACGCGCTCAGGGTGACTGAACGTAAACCGCGCCTGGAACGGAATCAACAGCCGCGCCAGGCGCCGCAGCGCGTTGTACCAGGACCAGGATGCGCCCACGATCTCACCCTCCGTGCTCCATAGCCCTGCGGCGGAGCATGTCTCCTCATTGCGGGTATGCTAGCACGCCACCGCGCCATTTGCCTAGCGGCCGGCATGCACGCCAGTTGCCCCGTGCCAGGTAGATGCCATGCACCCCAACGCAATGCGCGATCTCCTCCTCGCCTCGCGTCCGAAGGGGCGTCCCGTGTACTCCCTTCGGACCATGGGTGAAGACCCACTACGGCTGAGCTTGCGGATGCGCGCGCAGGCTGCTACACTGCCCTTGGACAGGCAAACGCACCGGCACTGACTGGTACAGGTCTCAGCCGGCCCGTAACGGACTGTGGGGCGTGCGAGACAATGGCTAGGCGGGCGCGAATCTGCGGCGTCGCAGGGGCGAAGTGCATCCCCGGCGGCGCCCTTTTTGCGCCATGCGCATGTGCGCGACCTCGCCCGCTGTCCCTCTCCCGCGAGGACAGGGGTGGCGCGGCAGCGCCGGGGGTGAGGTCTGTGCCTTGGTTGGCCCAGCCTGTGCGGGAACGGACGCGAGCGCCTGAACCGCGCATCAATCCGTGGCATGCGATATTTCTAGACCGAGCACCACATGGGGACGCAGGGGAGGACCCAAGATATGGCAGAGAATCGTCTTGAGCAGGTGTACCACCTGGGCCAAAGCATCTGGTACGACAACATCCGCCGTGGCCTCATTACCTCCGGCGACCTCCAGAAGCTGATCGACGACGATGCGGTGGTCGGCGTGACCTCCAACCCCACGATCTTCGAGAAGGCGATCGACGGCAGCACCGATTACGACGAGGCCATCAAGCAGCTCATCTCGCAAGGCACGACCGGCACGCAGCAGATCGTCGAGGCCCTGATGATCCAGGATATCCAGATGGCCGCCGACGTCTTCCGCCCAATCTACGACCGCACCCAGCACGCCGACGGCTACGTCAGCATCGAGGTCTCGCCCACGCTCGCCAACGACACGCAGAAGACAATTGCCGAGGCGCGCCGGCTCTTCAAGGCTGTGGGCCGCCCCAACGTGATGGTCAAGATTCCGGCCACCGAGGAGGGGTTGCCGGCCATCGAGCAGATGATCTACGAGGGCGTCAACATCAACGTCACCCTGATCTTCGCCCTCGACCGCTACGAGGCCGTCGCCGAGGCGTTCATCCGCGGGCTGGAGCACCGCCGCCGCGAGGATCAGCCGGTCGAGGACATCGCCTCGGTCGCCAGCTTCTTCGTCAGTCGCGTGGATACGCTGGTAGACAAACTGCTAGATCAAAAGATTGCCGCTACCGACGACGAGACGAAGAAGGGCGTGCTCCAATCGCTGCAGGGCAAGGCGGCGATCGCCAACGCGCGCCTGGCGTATCAGACGTATCGCGACATCTTCCATGGCGACCGGTTTGCGGCGCTGCGCATCGAGAACGCCCAGCACCAGCGCTGCCTGTGGGCCAGCACCAGCACCAAGAATCCCGCCTATCCCGATACCTACTATGTCGAGGCGCTGATAGGGCCTGAGACCGTGGATACCCTGCCACCGCAGACCATCGTCGCCTTCCAGGATCACGGTGTTGCCAAGGACACCCTCAGCGACGACATTCCCGGCATGCGCGAGATCCTCGACCGGCTGGGCGACGTGGGCATCAGTATGGCCGAGGTGACACATCAGCTCGAAGTGGACGGCGTCCAGGCCTTCGCCGATTCGTACACCAAGCTGCTGGAAGCCACTCAGGGTAAGGTGGAGCGCCTGGCGCAGAAGACCGCCGCCGCCGCCGCCTCTGACACTGCGTCCTCCGCGGTTTCTTCCGCTCCCTCCGCCGCCGCCGCACCCAGCCTCGCCGACCGCATGTCGACGCAGCTCGGACCGCTCCAGCAAGCGGTGGACCAGACGCTGCGGCGCGCCGACGAGGAGCATTGGGCCAGGCGCATCTGGGAGAAGGACCCCACGCTATGGAAGCCCGCCGGAACCGACCAGAGCGAGATTACCGACCGTCTGGGCTGGCTGACGGTGGCCGAGCAGATGTGCGACATGCTGCCGCGGCTGCGCGACCTGCGCAACGACGTGAAGCAGGCCGGCTTTACGCACGCCATCCTGATGGGAATGGGTGGCAGCAGCCTCGCGCCCGAGGTGCTGATGCGCACCTTCGGCGCCGCCCCCGGCCAGCCGCAATTGATCGTGCTCGACACCACCGACCCGACGATGATCCTCGATGATGAGCACGCAGTGGACCTGCGCAAGACGATCTTCATTGTCGCCTCAAAGTCCGGCGGCACGCTCGAGACGCTGTCGCACTACCGCTACTTCAGCGCCAAGATGGAGGAGCTGGTGGGTGCCGCGGAGGCCGGCAAGCACTTTATCGCGATCACCGACCCCGGCACCAAGCTGGAGCAGCTCGCCAACGATCATGGCTTCCGCGCCATCTTCCGCAATCCGCCCGACATCGGCGGCCGTTACTCGGCGCTCTCGTTCTTTGGGCTGGTGCCAGCGGCGATCATCGGCGTGGACGTGGAGAAGCTGCTCGACCGGGCGCAGACGATGCAACACGCCTGCCATGGCCACGTCACGACCTCCGACGCAGGGGCGCAGGCCCCAAGCGGCGGCACCGGATCTTCCGGTACAGCGGCACGTGAGAATCCGGGGCTGGACCTGGGCGCGATCATGGGCACACTCGCCAACATGGGCCGCGACAAGGTGACGCTGGTGCTCTCGCCGCCGATCGATACCTTCGGCTACTGGATCGAGCAGCTCATTGCCGAAAGCACCGGCAAGGAGGGCAAGGGCATCCTGCCGGTGGAGAGCGAGGCGCTGGGCACGCCGGTGGTCTACGGCGACGACCGGCTCTTCGTCTACCTGCGCACCGACCAGGGCTTTGATAACGTACAGGATACGCAGGTGGAGGCGCTGGAGCGCGCGGGTCAGCCGGTGGTGCGCATCGCGCTGCG
This sequence comes from Ktedonobacterales bacterium, assembly GCA_036376595.1. Taxonomy (GTDB): domain Bacteria; phylum Chloroflexota; class Ktedonobacteria; order Ktedonobacterales; family JADMIN01; genus SMAG-U1939. The sequence goes on from DASVAA010000002.1 coordinate 51,289, forward strand.
CGACCCCTACGATCTGGGGATGGAGTTCTTCCGCTGGGAGTTCGCCGTCGCCGTCGCCGGCATCTTGCTGGGCATCAACGCCTTCAACCAGCCCAACGTGCAGGAGGCCAAGGACAACACCAACCAAATCCTGGCGGAGTACGCCACGACGCACGAGCTGCCGCAGCCGCAGCCGATCCTGCGCACCGAGCACGTCGCCATCGTGGCCGACGAGCAGCAGGCGCAGCGCCTGGTGGATGCGGTGTCGCTGCAGGCGGCGCTCGAAGCGTATTTTGCTGAGGTGCGGCCCGGCGATTACGTAGCGATCATGGCGTTCATCACCAAGACCAACGAGGTTGACGACCAGCTCGAAGCGATCCGCTACCGCCTGCGCGACCTGACCAAAGCGGCGACGACGCTGGGCTACGGTCCGCGCTTCCAGCACTCGACGGGGCAGCTCCACAAGGGCGGCGCCAACACCGGCGTCTTCGTGCAGATCGTCGGCGAGGACGTGGTAGACGCGGCAATCCCCGGCGAGCCGTATACCTTCGGCGTGCTGCGCCAGGCCCAGGCGCTGGGTGATCTGCGCTCGCTGGAGGCCCACGGGCGCCGCGCGATCCGCCTGGCGCTCGGCACCGACGTGCGCGCCGGGCTGGCCGAGATCCAGCGCGCGCTCGACGCCGCCAAGGTCGCGTAAGATACGAGAGAACGCGAAGAGCGCGAAGGGGAAAGCGGACAGAGAGCAGAGAGTAAGCGCAGAGGACGCAGAGAACGCAGAGGAGCAGACAGCAGAGCGCGTCCGCTCCGACACTTTGGGGTTCCTGCTTTCTCTGCTTCGTGTCCTTCGCGTGTTCTTCGCGTTTTCCGATTACCCTAGATGTGCCGCATGGCAGATGGAGGAAACTGATATGGAGCTTGGAATCTATGGGCTGGGGCGCATGGGCGCCAACATGGTGCTGCGGCTGATCCGCGGCGGGCAGACGGTGGTCGCCGCCAATCGCAGCCCCGGCCCTGTGCATGAAGCCGCCGCGGCCGGCGCGATCCCCGCCTTCTCGCCTGAGGAGATGGTGCAGAAGATCACCGCCAGCCCCAAGATCGTCTGGACGATGGTGCCGGCGGGCGCGGTCACGGATCAGACCATCGAACACCTGCTGACGCTGCTTCGGCCAGGTGACATCATCATTGACGGCGGCAACTCGAACTGGCACGACACCGTGCGCCACGCCGAGCAGGTCACCGCGAAAGGGCTGCACTTCCTCGACGTGGGCACCAGCGGCGGCATCTGGGGACTCAAAGAGGGCTACAGCCTGATGATCGGCGGCGAGAAGTCAGCCTTCGAGCATTGCGAGCCGATCTTCAAGGTGCTCGCCCCACCCGACGGCTACGGCTATATGGGGCCGAGCGGCTCCGGCCACTTCGTCAAGATGGTCCACAACGGCATCGAATATGGCATGCTGCAGGCCTATGGCGAGGGCTTCGAGATCCTGGAGAAGTCGCAGTTCAACCTGGATATGCGCAACGTCGTACGCGTGTGGCAGCATGGCAGCGTCGTACGCTCGTGGCTGCTCGATCTGGCCGCGCTGGCCTTCGCCGAGGACCCCACGCTCGCCAACATCCGGGGCTACGTGGAAGATTCGGGCGAGGGCCGCTGGACGGTGCAGGCGGCGATCGACGAGGACGTGCCCGCGCCGGTGATCACGCTCTCGCTGCTGATGCGCTTCGCCTCGCGTCAGGAGGAATCGTACTCGGCCAAGGTGATCGCCGCGCTGCGCAATCAGTTCGGCGGCCACGCGGTCAAGTTCGAGAGCGGCCAGCTCGGCGGCGTGAAGTACGAGCCGGGCGAGGGCGTCGGCCAGGGCGGCGCGTCATAATTGGAGAGATGGCTCGCGCCCAATTCGTAGGGGCGTCCGGCGGACGCCCGCTCTGTCGGACGAGCCGGCCGGCGTGGCCGCGTAGGGGCGTACGGTGGATGCCCTCAGGCGGATGCCCGCTCGACCGGCATACGTCAACCGGACCGCGTAGGGGCGTACGGCGTGCGCCCAGCGGATGAGAGAGAGAGCTATGGAGCTGCCATCCGATGCCCCCAACCCGTTGCGGGTGGGGATGCGTCACGCGCGCACCGTGCAGCCGTGTATCCTGGTGATCTTCGGCGCCACCGGCGACCTCACACACCGCAAGCTGCTGCCGGCGCTCTACAATCTGGCGCTGGAGCACCCGCTGCCGCCGCAGTTCACCGTGCTAGGCTGCGCGCGGCGCCCCTTTAGCGACGACGACTTTCGCCAGCAGGCGGAGGCCTCGGTCAACGAGTTCTCGCGCACGCAGCCGATCAACGCCGGCGTGTGGGAGAGCTTCAGCAAGGGGCTATTCTACCAGCAGGTGCGCTTCGACAACCTTGACGACTATAAGGCGCTGGCAGGGCGCCTCAGCCAGCTCAACGACGAGCGCGGCACGCAGGGCAACTACCTCTTCTACCTGGCGACGCCGCCGAGCTTCTACGCCACCATCGGCGACAACCTCAGCGCCGCCGGCCTGGGCGGTCACGAGCGCGACACGGCGCAGGGATGGTCGCGCATCATCGTCGAGAAACCCTTCGGCCACGATCTCCAGTCGGCGATGGCGCTCAATCGCGAGCTGAACAAGGGCTTCAGCGAGCGCCAGATCTACCGCATTGACCACTATCTGGGCAAAGAAACGGTCCAGAATATCATGGTGCTGCGCTTCGGCAACGGCATCTTCGAGCCGATCTGGAATCGCCGTTACGTGGACAACGTGCAGATCACGGTCGCTGAGAGCATCGGCGTCGGCGAGCGGGCGGACTACTACGAAGAGGCCGGAGCGCTGCGCGACATGGTGCAGAACCACATGATGCAGCTCCTGACCCTGGTGGCGATGGAGCCGCCGGTCAACTTCGACGCCGACGCCGTGCGCGACGAGAAGGTCAAGGTGCTGCGCGCCATCCCGCCGCTGATGGACGGCGAGATCGTCGAGGACACGGTGCGCGGGCAGTACGGGCCGGGCATGATCGGCGGCGAGGTGGTCAAGGGCTACTGCGAGGAGGACGGCGTCAAGTCGCATTCGCAGACCGAGACCTACGTCGCGCTGAAGCTGGCGATCGACAACTGGCGCTGGGCTGGCGTACCGTTTTACCTGCGGCACGGCAAGCGGCTCACCAAGCGTGTCACCGAAATCGCCATCCAGTTCAAGCGCCCGCCGTACCTGCTCTTCCGCGGCACCGGCGCCGACCAGATGCAGCCCAATGTGCTCTCGCTGCGTATCCAGCCTAATGAGGGCATCTCGCTGCTCTTCGACGCCAAGGTGCCGGGGCAAGAGATGCGTCTGCGCAGCGTCAACATGGACTTCCTCTACGGCAGCTCGTTCGGCGTGGAGCCGCCGGAGGCCTACGAGCGGCTCCTGCTAGAGGCGATGCTGGGCGACTCGACGCTGTTTACGCGCATTGACGAGACCGAGTACTCCTGGCGGCTGATCGATGCGATTGAGCGCGCCTGGTCGCGTATGCCGCCCTCGACGCTGTATCAATACGAGCCAGGTACCTGGGGACCCAAAGAGGCCGATGCGCTGATCGAGCGCGACGGCAGGACGTGGAGACGGCTATGAGCAGTAGCGCCACACAGCCACAGTTTGCAGGGATGCGTCCCGTCGAGCTGGACACCATCGAGCAGCAGCTCGACGATCTCTGGCGCGAGACCAACGCAGGCGTCGCCGCGGGAGCGAGCGCTCCGGCTGCGCGCAACGCCGTGCTCACCCTCATCGCGGTGGCGCACAACCCCGACGAGGCGCGCGAGGTGCTCGACATCATCCACGGGCTGAGCGGCGCGCACCCCTCGCGGGCCATCGTCGTCGCCGCCGACGGCGTCGCGGGACCACCCACGCCGGGAACGCCGAGCGATGCCGAGAGCGCCACGCCGCCGGGCATCCACGCCTACGTGGGCACCTTCGCCGGCCCGAACAACAGCTATGGCGAAGACATCCTGGTGACGGCGCGCGGCGAGGCGGCGCGCCACCTGCCGGGCGTCATCCTGCCACTGATCGTCACCGGCCTGCCCACGGTGCTGTGGTGGATCGGCGAGCCGCCGTGGGGCAGCGAGATGCTCGAAGCCCTCGTAGACGGCAGTGACCGCTTCATCGTAGACACCTCGGCGATGGCGCACCCGGAGCGCAGCATGCGCGCGCTCGAAGACCTCATGCGGCGCAAGGGTGCACGCACGGCGGTGGGCGATGTGAGCTGGACGGTGCAGGCGCCCTGGCGTGACATCGTAGCCCAGTTCTTCGATCCGCCCGACGTGCGCGTCTACCTCGACGATGTGGTGCGCGTGACGCTCGAATACGCCGCGGGCGACGAGGACGCGCCCGCGAACAGCAGCCAGTCGTATCTCTTCGCCGGCTGGCTTGCGTCGCGCCTGGGCTGGCGCATCAACCTCGCGCAGCCGGTGGGCGGCGCTGGCAGCCGCCAGCACTCACTGCGCGATGGGGCGGGACATGTCGTCACGCTGGAGATCAACGCGCGCTACGGCGTGCCGCTGATGACCACCCTCCTGGAGCAACACGGCCCAGTTGGGAGTGGCCAGGGGCAGAACTCCGATGGAGCCAGCCCAAACGCGGTCCGAACCGGTGCGCTGATGTCCGTCTACCTGGCGGCGCGCAACGGCACCCAGCTCGGCACCTTCGCCGTGGCGCGCGGCAGCGATCTGGCGCACGCGACCACCGCCGTTCAGGTGCCGGGGATCGCGCTGCCGAGCCAGACCGTCTATCTGCGCTCGCTCGGTGAGTATGAGCCGCTCGCCGACCAGCTCGCCGACCTGGGGCACGATCCGGTCTACGAGCAGGCGCTCGTCGCCGCCGCCCTGCTGATCGGCACCGGCGGCCGGAGGAGTACGCCATGACCGCGCCCAGCCACGATTCCTCGCATCTGGTCATCTCCGACGACCTCGCCAGCGTCGCGCGCGACGGCGCGGAGCTGTTCGTGCGGCTGGCACAAGCCGCGGCGCCGCGCGGGCGCTTCAGTGTGGCGCTTTCGGGCGGCAACACCCCGCGCGAGATGCACGCCCTGCTGACCCGCCCGCCCTACATCAGCCAGGTGGATTGGGCGATTGTGCAGTTCTACTGGGGCGACGACCGCTGCGTGAACCCCGACGACCCGCAGAGCAACTACCACATGGCGCGTGAGACGCTGCTCGACGCCCTGCCCATCAGCCCATCGCAGGTCCATCGCATCCACACCGAGGAGCGCGACCCGGCCACCGCCGCCGCGCTCTACGCCGAGGAGCTGCGCCAGGACTTTCGCCTCGCGCCGAGCGATGGGCGTCCACCGGACGCCCCTACGCTGCCGCGCTTCGATCTGGTGTACCTGGGCATGGGCGACGATGGCCACACGCTCTCGCTCTTTCCGCATACGTCGGCGCTGGGCGAGAATGACCGGCTGGTGGTAGCGAACGAGGTGCCCAAGCTGGGCATCAACCGCATCACGCTCACCGCGCCGGTGGTCAACAACGCCGCCGCCGCCGCCTTCCTGATCGCCGGACCCGACAAGGCCGCGGCGCTCGCCGCCGTGCTGCAGGGGCCGCGCGACCCCGACGAGTACCCGTCGCAGCTCATCCACCCGACCAACGGCGAGCTGTACTGGTACGTGGATCGCGCCGCCGCGGCACAGCTCGCGCATCCAGCCTAACGCCATCGCCGGCAAGAGAGGGGACGGAGCACGCGGAGTTCGCGGAGGCGCGCGGAGGACGCGGAGGAAAGAGTTCATATCCCGCTGTCAAGCCTGCCCCGCCGGCGGGGCAGGTGCAAGGCGGGCTGGATCATAGGAGGCCCCCGTACGCAGCAGATGGTAGATGACCGCCAGCAACTTGCGCGACAGAATGGTGAGCGCCTCTTTCTTGGCGCGTCCCCGGTCGAGCAGGCGCTGGTAGCGCGCGCGCCACTCCGGTCGGAAGCGCACCGCGACCAGGGTGGCCATGTAGAGCGCGTGGCGCAGCGCCCCGGGGCCCCGCTTGGAGAGATGGCGCTGGCCCACGAAACGGCCACTCTCATGCGTGCGTGGCTCCAGCCCGGCGTAGGCCACCACCTGCTCGACGCGACTGAAGCGCGCGACGTCGCCCAGCTCGGCACGGATCGTGGCGGTCCAGGTCGGCCCCAGGCCGGGCACCTCGGCTTGCAACTGCTGGCTGGGCGGATCAGCGCGCAGCACCTCGGCCAGCGCGGCATCCAGCGCGGCAATGCGGGCGTGCAGGTCGAGCAGGTGCAAGGCCAAGGTGCGGACCACGATGGCCCGCGCCGCGACGGCCCGGGTGCTGGCCGTCGAGCTGCGCGCCACCTCCTGCAGCGCCTGGGCCTGGGGACGCGCCCAGCGGCCGGCGCTGACCTCGCCGAGCACGCGGGTCAGGTCGTCGCGGGAGGCGTGCGCGACCGCCGCGGCCGAGCTGTCGACGGTCAGCAGCCGCAAGACCGCTTCCACCCCCAGGTCGGCATGCAGGTGGTCGCGCAGATGGCTGACCAGCTCGGGAAACACGGGCACCAGTTCGTCATGGAGGCGTTGGCGGGTCGCGCTTTGGCTCGTGACCAGATCGCGGCGCGTGCGGGTCAGGGTGCGCAGGACTTGCACCGTCTCGTCGGGCACGCTACTCTCGCGTGCCCAGCCCGCCAACAGCCCCCGCGCCAGGGTGTGGGCGTCGATGCCATCGGTCTTGGCGCGCAGGCCCAGGCTGGTGGCCCACGACGCCGTTTGGTGGGGGTTGAGCAGCGCCACATGGTAGCCGGCCCGCGTCAGCGCATCGTAGAGCGGCTCCCACAGGGCGCCGGTCGACTCCAGGCCGACCAACACGGTCGCGGGCGCCTCCTGCGCAGGAGACGCCTCCTGCGCGGCCCACTGCTCCAACCATTCCAGCAGTTGGGCATATCCCGCGGCGTTCGCCGCGATAGGCGTGCTCTTGAGGCGCACGGCACCACTGGGCGCCTCAAGAGCACAGACGACATGGGCAGCTTTGGCGACGTCGATGCCCACAACGCAGCGGATCTCGGCGGGCAACATCGCAGCGACCTCCTCTCCGCGTGGCGGCTGGACACCGCGGGCGGCACTGGCGCTGGCAGACACCTGACCTTCCGAGCGCGGTTCCCTTCGCCATGGGCGCTCGCGCGGCTCCGGCACACCAGCCTGCGCGGCGCAGTCGTTCGGCCATCGACCGTACGCTGGCGGAAGGCAGGCACGGGAGTCTTTCCAAGTCGGTCACGCCGAAGGGAGAAACAACGACCGTTTCCTGCCACGTATCCGGGCCCGGAGTTCAGCCGACTCCCTGCCCCTAGTCAAATATAGAAGGAGACACGGAAGGCGAAGCACTGGAGTGGCACTACTCCGCTTTCTCCTCCTCAGCGTTCTCTGCGTCCTCTGCGGTTAGTCTCTCTGCTCTCTCCTCTTCGCGTCCGTCGCGTTCTCAGCATCCCCTGATTGTTAGGAGCCACATATGCCCTTGATCGTTCCCTCGATCCTCTCGGCGGATTTCTCGCGCCTAGGTGAGCAGGTGGAGGCTGCGCAGGCCGGCGGCGCCGACCGCATCCAGATTGACGTGATGGATGGCCGCTTCGTCCCCAACATCACCGTCGGACCGCTGGTGGTCGAGGCGGTGCGGCGCCACACCACCCTGCCGCTCGAAGCTCACCTGATGATCGTCGAGCCGGAGCGGTATCTAGCTGACTTCGCCAGCGCGGGAGCCGACATGATCATTGTCCACCAGGAGACCTCGCCGCACCTGCACCGTACCGTCGAGCGGATCAAGGCGCTGGGCAAGCGCGCGGGCGTCGCCATCAATCCCGCGACGCCGCTGGTGATGCTCTCCGAGATCCTCGACGACCTCGATCTCGTGCTCTGCATGACCGTGGATCCCGGCTTCGGCGGTCAGGAGTTCATCGCCAGCATGCTGCCCAAGATCGAGCGTCTGCACGGCATGCTCACGCAGCACAACGCGCACGCCGACCTCGAAGTGGACGGCGGCATCAACGCCGAGACGGCGCCCCAGGTGATACGGGCGGGCGCCAATGTGCTCGTCGCCGGCTCCTCGGTCTACGGCGACCCACAAGGCGTGGCGGCGGGCATCGCGCGGCTGCGCAGCGCGGCGACCGTGTGACAGAGTCAGAACTAACCGCAGAGGACGCGGAGGACGCAGAGGCAGAGAGATTTGCCACAGAGGGAACGGAGGCAATGGAGGAGGGAGCAGCCGAAGGGGACAATCGTGGTGGGCGCGGAGGCGGGCTGAAGTCCCGCGGCTAATCCCGGAAGGCAGGCGAATCCTGGGGGGCAGCGTGATCTCCGTTCCCACGGGTCCACATGATACTGGCGCGTGGCGGTCCGCCGAACGCTCCGCGCTCAGGCCCGGCCATTCCGCCGGGCGAGCATGCGCTGCACCACGGCCACCAACTCCTGCGTGCGGAAGGGCTTGGCGAGGTAATCGGTGCAGCCGGCTTCGAGCGCCTCCTCGCGGTCCTCGCGCGAGGCATGGCCGGTGACGGCGACCACTGGTAACGAGGCCAGCTTCGGCGTGCGGCGGATCATCTGCGTCGTGCGGAAGCCGTCGAGCACCGGCATCGAGAGGTCCAGCAGCACCACATCCACTGGGTATCGCTCCAGCAGCGAGAGCACCTCGGCGCCGTTGCTGGCCGAGACGTACTCGTAGCCCGCCATGCTGAGGATTTGCTCCATCAGCAGGCGGTTGTTCTCTTCGTTCTCGGCAACAAGTATCACACCCGCCGCGCCTGCTTCACTGGCCTGATTCGCGGCAGGTGCCGCCATCGGATCACGCGGGCTGCCAGCATCACGCGCCGGCACGGTATCGGCGTGTTGTTGGGGGTTGGGGTTTGGATTGGGACGCTGGTCGCGCTGGATCGGATCGTTCATCCGCCGGCTGCCCTCCCCTCGTCGCGCTGTACGATGGACTGCCGGCACTGGTTAGGTGAGCGCCGGAGCCTGCCTGTGGCGTTCTTTCGCCACCGCCGCTACGCCATGCCCCACGCACCAAACGCCCCATGCGCAGGCCATTATAACAGCTATTGCACCCGCGTCAAGATAGCGAGCGGATTCCAAAGCCATCGGAGTGTTTCCACGTCCTCTCGCATCAATCACGTTCGGAGCGGCATCACCGCGCCAGCCACGGGCGGTTGCTGGGACCGGCATAGTCTGCTGCTATGGTGGGCGCGGTATCGGCGCCAGCGGGTAGAATCCGAAGCAGAGCCAAACAGCATGTGAACGAGCGAACGAGCGCGTGAGGGAGGAAGTTGAGACGATGGCGGACGCGACCGCGACGCCGCTGACCATCGCCGAGGCTGTCGAGCGGCTGCGCGCGGGCGAGCTGACGGCGACCGCGCTGGTCGAGGCGCGCCTGCGCCAGATCGAGCGACTGGAGCCGGCGCTGAAAGCCTGCGTGACGGTGATGGCCGACGCCGCGCTGGAGCAGGCGCGCGAGGCCGATACCATGTTGGAGGCGGCACGCGGACGCGACCGGCGGGCAGCGGGCGTCCACCGGACGCCCCTACAGGGCATCCCGCTGGGCATCAAGGACCTGATCGAGACGGCGGGCGTGCGCACCACAGCCGGCTCGCGCGTGCTGGAGGACTGGGTGCCACAGCGCGACGCCACGGTGGTGGCAAAGCTGCGCGCGGCGGGGGCGATCGCGCTCGCCAAGACCAACACGCACGAGTTCGCCTTCGGCACGCTCACCGCGCCAACTGAGAATCCATGGGGCGCGGGCCGGGTGCCGGGCGGCAGCAGCGGCGGATCGGCGGCGGGCTTGGCGGCAGGCGAGTTCCTCGGCGCGCTCGGCACCGACACCGGTGGCTCGATCCGCATCCCCGCCGGCTGGTGCGGCGTGACGGGCCTCAAGCCGACGTTTGGGCTGGTGAGCCGCGAGGGCATTGTGCCGCTCTCGTGGTCGCTCGACCACGCCGGACCCATCGCGCGCACGGTAGAAGATTGCGCGCTGCTGCTGGACGCCATCGCCGGCTACGACGCGGCCGATCCCGGCAGCGCCGACGTACCGCTGCTGGGGTTCGAGGCGGCGCTCGCGGACCAGCGCAGCCCCGAGGATGCGGTGCGCGGCACACGCATCGGCGTGCCCGACAGCTATTTCTACGATCAGCTCGATGCCGAGGTCGAGGCAGCGGTGCGCGCGGCGATTGCGCGCTTCGAGCAGCTCGGCGCGACGATCGTCGAGGTCGCCATGCCGGCGGGGATGGAGGAGCTGTTCGCCGTCTACCGCGGCGTGCAGAAACCCGAGGCATACACCTACCACAGCGATATGGGCTGGCTGGAGACGCGCGCCGACCGCTACGCGCCGGAGGTGCGCGCCAACATCGCCAGCGGCGCCGACTACTCGGCCGCCGATTATATCCGCTCCCAGCGCCAGCGGCGCGCGTTCACCGATGCCATGCGCGCGACCCTGCGCGGAGTGGATGCCCTCGCGACACCCACGCTGGCGATCCCCGCGCCGCTGATCAGCGAATACGCCGCACCGCTGCGAGTGAACGGCGAGGAGCTGCGCGCGGGCGCGCTGCGGCTCACCTTCCCGTTCGACCTGACGGGCCAGCCGGCGCTGGCGCTGCCCTGCGGCTTCACGGCCCAGCATGGTCTGCCAATCAGTCTTCAGCTCGTGGCGGCGCACTTCGGCGAGGCTGCGCTGCTGCGCCTGGGGCATGCCTACCAGCGCGTGACCGATTGGCACCGGCGCCTGCCGCCGCGGGCCGCGGATGCCACGTAGGCGCATCCACCCGGCACTGCGTCCTCCTCACCCACATGCTCGTCGGCACGGACACGGCTGCCTGCATCATCGGTGTGGGCGCGTGACTTCCGCTACGGTCCGGCTTGCTCCTGCACCGTCACCGTCAGGTTCAAAGTCCCCTGGTTGGCGCTGGTGATGTGATAGGTGCCCTCGTTGTTGAACTCGACGTCTTTGCTCGCGCCAGGGCGCACCAGCATCCCGCCGGTACTCGTGAGGTTGGATGGCCCCTGCGCGCTGGTCTGGCAGACGCCGTTCGTGCCGAGGCAGAGCGTGCGCTCGAAGCCATTGGGCGCGTTGGTGAAGTTGACGGTCTGGTGCTCCGTGATGGTGACCTTGTGCTGGGCGAAGCCGTTGGGTGTGAGGTTCACGATGATGGCGGCGCCGTTGTTGGTGTCGCCGGTCCCGCCCGGCGGCGCATTGGTTGGTCCAGGGCTATTCGCGCTGCCGCAGGCGGCGAGCGCCAGCGCCAGGGTCAGCGCGGCGATGGTGAGCAGAGGGACGAGTCGTTTTAGCATGGGGGATGCGCGTCCTTTCTCCAGTGACTTCCTTCTGCTGGAGATCGGTACAAATCGCGTGCCATGCCTTGCTCGGATGGCTGGCTGTCCATCACATTGGGCACGATTGCGGTATGGCGAGGAGGCGGGCTGAAGCGCCGCGGGTAATCCTGCCTCGCGAGCCGAGTTTGACCCTTGGCAATCGGCATGTCGCAAACGCCTGGGCTAGCGGGCCGCCAGCAGCTCGCGCAATCGGTCATGTGGCAGCGCATGGACGACCCGACCGCTCCGGCCGGTGGTGGTGGTCGCGGCGAGCAGCGCGTTGATCACCGCCTCCTCGGCGGCGTCCACGGTGGCGGCGAAGACGCTGTTGAGGTCGGCGCTGCCGTAGCTGCCTTCGGGCAGCAGGCGCACATGCAGCAGCCCTTCCGCTGGTGAGCGGTAGGGGATGCGCTGGGCGGTTGAGAACGCCAGGAAGATCTCGCCGCTGCCGTCGCCGGCGGTCGAGCCGGTGCGCGCGAGGCCGAGTCCCGCGCGCTGGGCGACGCGGCGCAGGGTATGCGCGTGCAGCGGGGCGTCGGTTGCCACCACGGCGATGCACGATCCCTCCGGCGTCGGGTCCTCCGGCATGAGGTTGGGGATCGCCTGCCCCACGGGGACGCCGGCGATTGTCAGCCGCGAGCGGCGGCCGAAGTTGGTCATCACCAGCACGCCGACGGTGTAGCTGCCCGACGCCGTCTCGACCACGCGCGAGGCGCTGCCGATGCCGCCCTTGAATTGGAAGCAGATCATGCCCGTGCCGCCGCCGACGCAGCCCTGCTCTACCGGGTCCGCGCTCGCCCCCTCCAGCGCGGCCCACACGTCCTCGTCGGTCAGCGCGAAGGTCAGATGATCGTTCAAGAAGCCGTCGTCGCACTCGGCCACCAGCGGGATCGGCACCTCGTCGCGCACCTGCTGGGGGTAGCGCCGCGAGAGGTATTTCACCGTCGCATCCATCGCGCGGCCGACGTTGGAGGTGCCGGTGAGCACGATCGGCGAGCCGAGCAGTCCCCACTCGTCGATCACGCTGCGCGAGGTCATCTCGCCGTAGCCGTTGAGGCAGTGGATGCCAGCGTAGACGCGCTCGCTCATCACGTTGCCATCGTGCGGCCAG
>DASVAA010000003.1:0-12490 GCA_036376595.1 Ktedonobacterales bacterium
GCCGCGGGCGGCGAATCCGCGGCGCACTCGGGAGGAGAGTGATCACCGTGGAACACATGGGGAGCGAGGGCGGAGGCACTGGTAGTGGCACGCTCTCAGGCAAGCGCGCCGTCGTGACCGGCGCGAGCCGCGGCATCGGGCGCGCGATTGCTCTGGCGCTGGCCGAGGCCGGCGCGGATGTGGCGGTCGCCGCGCGCTCGGAGGGCGAGCTGGCCGAGCTAAAGGCCGCGATCGAGCGCCTGGGCCGTCGCGGGGTGGCGATCCCCTGCGACGTGACCGACGGCGCGCAGGTCGAGCGCATGGCACGCATTGCGCTGGAACAGCTTGGCGGCGTAGACATCCTGGTGAACAATGCCGGGGCGTCGGGCAGCGCGAAGTTCGTCGAGCACCCCGACGAGCTGTGGCACCGCATGCTGGCGATCAACCTGACCAGCGCCTACTATGTCAGCAAGGCGTTCGCGCCGCGGATGGTCGCGCAGCGGTCGGGGCGCATCATCATGCTAGCCTCAATCGCGTCGCGCGTGGGCGCCCGGTATCTGGCCGCGTACACCGCTGCCAAGCACGGGCTGCTCGGCTTGATGCGCGCGCTGGCCGTCGAGCTGAATCCCAGCGGCATCACCGTCAACGCGATCTGCCCCGGCTACGTCGAGTCGCCGATGACCGAGGGCAACATTACGTACATGGCGCAGCGCACCGGCCGCGCGCCGGAGCAGATCCGCCGCGCGCTGGAGCAGATGAGTCCGCAGAACCGGCTGATCCAGGCCGACGAGGTGGCACGCGTGGTGGTCTTCCTGGCGCAGGACGCCGCGGCGGGCATCACCGGGCAGGCGATCAACGTGGACGGCGGCGAGGTGATGTCATAGACAGGTGCCGGCGGATGAATCCGCGCCGAAAGGCCTTTCGGCCACAAAGCCTGCCTGCGCGGGCTAGGAACCGGGCGGCCCTGTAGGGGCGAGACATGTCTCGCCCGCTCGCGCATGCGCGACACTCGCCGATGATAAACGGAGAACGCGATGGCCTACGACTTCCTCTACGACGTGCGCGACGGGATCGCGACGATCACGCTCAACCGGCCGGAGGTGCTCAACGCCCTCACCTTCGAGGTCTACGCCCAGCTTCGCGACCTCTTTGCGGGCCTGCAAAGCGACGATGCGGTGAAGGTGGTGGTGCTGACCGGCGCGGGCGAGGCGTTCTCGTCGGGCGGCGACGTGCATGCGATCATCGGCGAGCTGCTGGAGCGCGACCTGCGCGGCCACATCGAGTTCACGCGCATGACGGGGGCGGTCGTGCAGAACATGCGCCTGCTGGAGAAGCCGATCCTGGCCGCGCTGCCGGGCATGACCGCCGGCGCCGGCTCGGTGCTGGCGCTCGCCTCGGACCTGCGCATCGCCTCGGAGCGCGCGCGCTTCGCCTTCCTCTTCACCAGGGTTGGCCTGACCGGCGCCGATATGGGTGCGGGCTACCTGCTGCCGCGCATCGTCGGCCTGGGCCGCGCTACTGAGCTGCTGCTGCTGGGCGACACGATCGACGCCGCCACCGCCGAGCGCTATGGGCTGGTGAACCGCGTCGTGCCGCACGAGCAGCTCATGGAGGCGACGCTGGAGTGGGCCCGGCGGCTGGCGAGCGGGCCTACCCTGGCGATTGGGATGACCAAGCGCATGATCACCAACGAGCTGGGTATGGACCTCGTCGCCGCCATCGAGGCCGAGGCGCAGGCGCAGGCGCTGCTGCTGATGGGTGCAGACCACCGCACCTTCTACGAGGCGTTCAAAGCCAAGCAGAAGCCGCGATGGACGGGACGCTAGGCAACGAGATAGGGAGCGGACGTAGAGATGGCGAAGCGGATCATCAACCCACCGGGGCTGGCGGCGCCGCGCGGCTTCAGCCACGGCATCGCGACGACGGGCGGTACGCTGCTGTTCCTGGGAGGGCAGGATGCCAGTGACGCCGCGGGGCGCATCGTCGCGCCGGGCGATCTGGTGGCGCAGCTCGATCAGGCGCTCGCCAGCCTGCGGGCGGTGGTGACGGCTGCCGGCGGCCAGATGACCGACATCGTCAAGCTCAACATGTACGTCCGCGACCGCGACGACTACGTGGCGCACCGTAAGGCGCTGGGTGAGGTCTGGCGCCGCTCCTTCGGCGACTACTATCCCGCGCTGGCGCTCTTTGAGGTGTCCGCGCTCTTCGATCCTGCCGCGCTGGTCGAGCTGGAGGGCATGGCGGTGATCGGGGCCGACGGTGAGACGAGCGAGCCAAGCGGTTGAAATCGCGATCAGCCGGCAGTTGAAACCGCGCCTGGAGGGCCTTGCGGCCGCAAAACCCGCCTGCGCGGACTCGATGCAGTCAGAACGCTGGCGCAATGGGCCGGGCCAAGAAAGCGGCGACTGGGTCTGCCTGACGAAGAACGGGAAAGGGCACCGGGAGGCCATGCAAGAAGAACACGTCGAGTATTACAAAGACGGCAGCGTGAAAGGCAAAGGGCTGCTCGTTGATGGCACGATGGAAGGGTATTGGGAGTGGTTCAGGAAAAATGGCACCAAGATGCGGTCTGGGCACTTCAAAGCTGGCGAGCAAGTCGGGGAGTGGATTACCTATGACCAGCAAGGCCAGGTGTACAAAGTCACCGACATGGATAAAAAGGCCCAAAAGGCCGCTGTGAAGCCGGCTGTAAGGTCTGGCAGTGTGCGCCAAGATGGCGGCCAGCGGGTGTAGGGGCGAGGCATGCCTCGTCCGCCGGACGCACAGAGATACCGACCAACGGAGGCGCGCCGTGGGCACGTGGGGATCGGGCATCCTGGCATCGGGCATTCTGGCATACGATGGGAATCACGTATGGACTTTGAGCTAAGTGACGAGCAGCGGCGCTGGCAGCAGACCGCGCGTGAGTTCACCCGCGATGAGGTCGCGCCGCTGGCGCGCGAGGCCGACGAGAGCGGTGTCTTCCCGATGGCGCTCGTCGGGCGCATGGCGGAGCTAGGCCTGCTCGGCGGCCCGCTGGAGCGCGAGTACGGCGGCTCCGGCATGGATTACGTCTCGTTCGCGCTGGTCAACGAAGAGCTGGGCTGGGCGGATTCGTCGGTGCGTGGCTTCCTCACGGTGCATGCCGGGCTGGTGACGCTCTGCATCCGCGAGTGGGGCGCGCCGCAGCAGCGCGACGCCTACCTGCCGCGGCTGGCGCATGGCGAGCTGATCGGCGCCTACGCGCTGACCGAGCCGGAGGCCGGCTCCGACGCCGCGAGCATTCGCACGACGGCGCGTGCCGAGGGCGACGAGTACGTGCTCGATGGCGAGAAGATCTGGATCACCAACGGCAACATCGCCGATCTCGCCATCGTCTTCGCCCAGGCCGACCCCGCCGCGCGCCACCGCGGTATCTGCGCCTTCCTCGTCCCGACCGACACGCCCGGCATGGTGCGCGAGAAGATGGGCGGGCGCGAGCTAGGGCACCGCGCCTCCGACCACGCACGCATCCGCTTCGAGGGCTGCCGCGTGCCGCGCTCCGCACTGCTGGGCGGCTACGGCGAGGGCTTCAAGGTGGCGATGTCGGCGCTGGATCGCGGGCGCATCGGCGTCGCGGCGGGCGCGGTGGGCGTGGGGCAGGCATGCCTGGATGCCAGCGTGGAGTTCGCCCGGCAGCGGAGGCAGTTCGGCCAGCGCATCGGCGACTTCCAGATGGTCCAGAAAACGCTGGCGGACATGGCGGCGGACGTTGACGCCGCGCGAATGCTGGTCTATCGTGCGGCATGGCTCAAGGATCGCGGCGAGCCGACCCCACGCGCCGCCGCGACGGCCAAGCTCTTCGCCACCGAGGCCGCCGCCCGCGCCGCCAGCGAGGCGGTGCTGCTCCACGGCAATCGCGGCTACTCCAACGCCTACCCTGTCGAGCGACACTACCGTGACATCAAGGGCCTACAAATCTACGAGGGAAGCAGCAACATCCAGCGCGTGATCATCGCCCGCGAACTGCTTGGAAAGGAGCGGCCATAGGAGATTCCTAACCCGCGCAGGCGGGTTTGGCGGCCGGCAGGCCCTCCAGGCGCGGTTTCAACCGCCGGCGCCGGCGCGCAGGTGCGGGAGATGGCGAATGTTGCCGGCCGCGGCGGGCGAGCCATGGCTCGCCCCTACAATCGGTCGCACGCTGCCCGCGGAATCGTGCATGCTTCATCGCCCGCCGGCCCATCATTCGTCCCATCGGGCACCGGTCCACACGGCGTCCGGCATTCAGGAGGCACACAGATGGCGTACTCCCCGTACTGGAATCCCAAGAACGAGCGGCTGCCGCGCGAGCAGCTCGACGCGCTCCAGCTCGCCAAGCTGCGGCGCATGACCGAGTGGGCCTACGCCAACAGCCCGTTCCACCGCCGCCGCATGGATGAGGCCGGCTTCAAGCCAGAGCAGCTCAAATCGCTCGACGACCTGCGCCGCATCCCCATGATGACGCGCGAGGAGTGGATGGAGTCGGAGACGCAGCAGCCGCTCTTCGGCGACCTGCCCGCCACCGCCGAGGAGAACGCCATCCGCTACCACCTGACCTCCGGCACCAGCGGCCGCACCCCTCTGCGCGTGCTCGACAGCGCCAAGGACTGGGAGTGGATCGCCGAGATGTGGGGCTACGGCATCTGGGGCTTCGGTGTGCGGCCCGAAGACAAGGTCTACTTCGCCTTCGGCTACGGCTCGTTCATCGGCTTCTGGGGCGCGCACTACGCCTGCGAGAAGATGGGCGCGCTGGTCGTGCCCGGCGGCGCGCAGACCACCGAGGGGCGCGTCAAGCAGATCGTCGAGCTGGGGATCACCACCGTCGCCTCCACCCCCACCTATGCCCTGCGGCTGTGGCAGGTGGCCGCCGAGATGGGTATTGACCTCGCCACCGAGAGCAAGGTAGACAAGATCATCCTCTCCGGCGAGCCTGCGGGTTCGATCCCGGCGGTCAAGAAGCAGCTTGAACAGGCCTGGGGCGCCAAAGCCGGCGACACCGCCGGCATGACCGAGCTGGGCACGATCATGATCTTCGAGTGCGCCAACCAGCCCGGCGGCACGCACATCATCGAGGACCACTTCATCGAAGAGGTGATCAACCCCCAGACCGGCGAGCCGGTGCCTTACGGCGAGCTGGGCGAGCGCGTCGTCACCTCGTTCGGCCGTGCGTTCATCCCCGTGCTGCGCTACCGCACCAAAGACATGGTGCTCAAGGTGCCGGCCTCCAAATGCACCTGCGGGCGCACCGGCGACATCTACGACGGCGGCATCCGCGGGCGCTGGGATGACATGAAGCTGATTCGCGGCACCAACGTCTATCCGCGCGCCGTCGAGTCGATCGTGCGCGAATTTGATGCCATTGACGAGTTCCAAATCTACGTCTGGCGTAGCGACGAGCTGCGCGACGAGATCACCATCAAGGTCGAGCTGAAGCCGGGGCACATGAGCGAGTGGCCGCGGATTGAGGAACAACTTGGCAAGGCGCTGGCCGACGCGCACGAGGGGCTGCGCTTCTTGATCGAGCTGCAGCCTGAGGGTACGCTGCCGCGCTTCGAGCTGAAGGCCAAGCGGCTGGTGGACGCGCGCCCTGCCGCGGTCTACTCGTGACCCGCGAAGACGAGGAGGCGTCAGATGCCGTTCTTCCGCCGCCGCGCGCGCGAGCAGTCCGCGCCGGCCGTCAGCCCTCCCATGCCCGCGCCGTGGCGTCCCGTGGATGCCCCGACACATGCGGACACGCCCGCCACCCCGATCCCATCAGGAGATAGCGCCATGTCCCAGCCCCAGCCGCAATCCCAATCGCAGCCTCAGCCCACCGATCTGCTCGGCACGCCGACCACCGCGACCGAGCGGCAGATCCTCGCCGTCTACGAGCAGCTCAAGGCGCTCGCCGCCGACGCCGATCTGCCGCCCTGCGCCGCGCGCAACGTGCGCAAGGCGCTGGCCTGTATGTGGCAGGCGACCAACGACCTCGACCTCCAGTTCGAGCAGCTCTACGACCTGGGCGTGTAGGTAGGACGTTCAGCGCCGCCTCACCCTGTCTCCACTGTCTCCAGCCCGCGCAGGCGGACTTTGCGGCCCGCAGGCCACCCAGGTGCGGTTTCAACCGCCGGCTCTGGGGCTGGCATCGCGGCGGCTGTCTGGCGTACAATTCGCCCGGTGTGCCATGCGTACCTTGGAACGCATTGTGCGCGCGCCATCACCCCGGCTGGCCGCGAATCGCGTGCCAACGATAGACAACCGACGACCGCGCCGTGTGTTCCCGCAGGCGGCGTGAACTGTGGAGGGCGAGAGAGACTGACATGGACGAAGAAGAAGAGAACGAACCGTTTAGCTGGGAGATCGATCCCACTCTGCTGCCTCCGCTGTTCGCCGCCGCGGACGCCTACGCGAAGCTGACGCCCTGGCAGTACGTCACCGAAGAGCCGCCGGTCGAGGTCAATCTCGGCACGAGCGGACCAGAGAAGGGCACCGAGAAGCTCTTTGGCGCGGTGCTGGGCAGCGACGAGCTGGTGACGGGGCTGGCGGCGTACTACACGCTCGAAGGCTACGACCAGGCGCTGCACGAGACGCTGGACGAAGACGTCGAGCCGGAGGAGCAGGACGTCAACGAGATGATCGAGACGCTGCGCCAGATGGGCGCGCCGGTGGACCAGATGCCGCCGGAGGAGGTCAAAGAAGCCATTCAGATGCTCATGGAGCAACTGATGGAGAGCGGCGGTGTCTCGGCACCCGAGGAGATCAACTGCCTGCTGATGTACCTCAACAGCGAGGAGGATACCGACCCCACCTACCTCGACTGGCTCAAGCAGCACCACATCTCGTACGCCTCGTCGGAATACGTGCCGTTCTTCCTGCGCACCGAGGAGGACGGCGACGTGCGCACGCTCAACCCACAGGAGGTGAAGTCGCTGACCATCACGGTCGAGGCGCTCAACGACTTCTTCACCGTCGAGCGCTCCAAGCTCGAAGACGAGGGTGTGCCGGAGGAGCCGATGACTCAGCAGGCGCAGATTGGTCCTTCGGGCAGCGCCGCGCTGGTGACGGTGACGTTCCCGCCGGTCGGCTACGAGTGGGAAGAAGAAGACGACGAGACCGACGAGGTCGGCTCACCCGGCCCCAACGGCACCGGTCAGGGGCAATAGGGAGTACGGAGAACGCGGAGTTCGCAGAGTTTCGCGGAGCACGTGGAGAAGAGAGATACGGAGAGCGCGGAGTCTGCGAAGCAAGCGCGAAGAGCATGCGCAGGGGGCGTCCACCGGACGCCCCCTGCGTGTATGCCCGCTATGTTGGCTACGAGGCGAGGCGGTCGGCGCCCGGTCGGCTGGCGTGCGCGCGCTGGTACTGGATGTAGGCGTCGAGCGCGGCGAGGTAGGCGTCGTACATGCGCTCCAGCACGTGGACCGGCTGGTTGCGCTGCTCGGCCATCGCCAGGTCGAACCACTTGCGCTCCATGCGCCGCTCCAGGCGCTCCAGCTCGCTCATCGGCGGCTGTGGCGACTGATTGCGCTGCTGCATCGTTGGCTCCTCCCTCAGTCTCGTCCCGGACCTGCTCGGATCGCTTCGCCATCACCAGGTGGCGGCGTTTACGCCCTTTGGTCCTGCGCCGGCCATTCATGGCCGCGAATGTTGATTGTCGCACCCTCCCATTCCGCCGCACTCGCCATAAGTCGGCAATCGCCAGACCTGGTGGGCCGGAAGAGCCGGAAATAGACGCGAGCCGCGCCAAGGAGTATCTGCCTCCCTGCGCGGCCCGACTCTGCGATCAGAGGCTCCGAAGTTCTACGGTGAATCCTCTCCGATCCTCCGTGTCCTCCCTTACCTCTGTGGTGAAATTCTGGTCTCCTACAACTCCTCGGCCAGCAGGTCGTCGTCGGTCACGTTGCCGGCGGCCGGCGCCACCGACGCGCGGATCTGCGACTCGATGCTGCCGGCGATCTCCGGGTTGGCCTTGAGGAACTCCTTGGCGTTCTCGCGGCCCTGGCCCAGGCGTGTGTCGCCGTACGAAAAGAACGCTCCGGCCTTCTTGACGATGCCCATCTCCAGGCCGATGTCGAGCAGCCCGCCCTCGCGTGAGATGCCCTCGTTGAACATGATGTCGAATTCGGCTACACGGAAGGGCGCCGCGACCTTGTTCTTGACCACCTTCACCTTGACGTGGCTGCCGGTCACCTCGGTGCCGACCTTGATGGTGTCGGTGCGGCGAATGTCGAGCCGGATCGAGGCGTAGAACTTGAGCGCGCGGCCACCCGGCGTGGTTTCGGGGTTGCCGAACATGATGCCAACCTTCTCGCGGAGCTGGTTGGTGAAGACCACGGCGGTCTTGGAGTTGTTGATCGCGCCGGTCAGCTTGCGCAGCGCCTGGCTCATCAGCCGCGCTTGCAGGCCGACGTGCGCGTCGCCCATCTCGCCTTCGATCTCGGCCCGCGGCACCAGCGCGGCCACCGAGTCCACCACCACCA
This sequence comes from Ktedonobacterales bacterium, assembly GCA_036376595.1. Lineage (GTDB taxonomy): Bacteria > Chloroflexota > Ktedonobacteria > Ktedonobacterales > JADMIN01 > SMAG-U1939. The sequence goes on from DASVAA010000003.1 coordinate 8,436, forward strand.
CGTCCACCGCGCCGCTGCGCACCAGCATCTCGACGATTTCGAGCGCCTGCTCGCCGGTGTCAGGCTGCGAGATCAGCAGGTCGTTGGTGTTGACGCCCAGGCGCTCGGCGTAGTCGGGGTCAAGCGCGTGCTCGGCGTCCACGATGGCGCAGATGCCGCCGCGCTGTTGGGCATTCGCGATCACGTGCAGGCAAAGGGTCGTCTTGCCGGAAGCCTCGGGGCCGTAGATCTCGGTGACGCGGCCGCGGGGGACGCCGCCGATGCCCAGGGCAAGATCGAGGGCGATGGCGCCGGTGGGGATGGCTTCGACTTTGACGTGCGCGCGGTGCTCGCCGAGCTTCATGATGGCGCCTTTGCCGAAGCGACGCTCGATCTGGCCGACGGTGAGGTCGAGGGCCTTCTCGCGCTCGGTGGCGCTGGCGTTGTAGGCGACGGCGGGGGCGCTGCTGGGAACGCTCCGATCAGCGGGCATGCAATGCTGCTCCTCTCGTCGGCCGTCGCGGCGGTGAGACATCTCGCATGACGGCTGGCAGAAATGGATGAGTAGAGGTGAAACGAAACGTCGCGTGGCGCCGCGGAAGCGCATAGAACAGGTGTACAACATAGAGCGTACACCACCACATCCGCGGCGTCAATAGCCACATTCTCGCACGCGCGGCGCAAAGCGGAAGATATTGCGAGGGACGTGCCCTCTCGCCTACACATAGCTCAGTGACGGCGGCGACTGGACCGGATAGACACTGAAGTTGCTGAAGATGCCGGTGGTGGCGCCGTCGTTGACATACAGGCCCGCCTTACCGGCGGTCGGCAGGTTGGGGTCGTCGTGGTAGCGATCGGTATAGGCATCGAGGAAGTGGCCGTTCACGTAGAGCAGATACGTCGGACCCCGCGCGAGCACGAGTAGGGTATTCGACACACCCGGCCCAGTATGCACATAGCCGCTCGTGCCGCTATCCATATAGATCCAAGAGTCGTCGGGATGCAGGGCGTTGTAACGACGATGATATAGCGACCATGATCCATCGGTGGGACTGACGTAATAGACCACCATATCCTGATCAGTATCGGCACGCAGCATGATGCCGACGCCGTCGTTGCCGTCCGCTGCTTTGCCCTTCTGTACAGCAGTCACCTCAATAGCAGCGTCACTATAGATGGGGTCAGCAAAGGAATAGACGTAGTTACCGCCAGTGCCGGTCATCTGGTAGGTGCTGTCACGGTAACCGATGCTGACGTCACCATTATCCTTGCTCGGCTGCTGCACGTCCCAGCGATTATCGAAGACGATGAGCGGGTCAAAGAAGATAGGCGCCGCGGCATGCACCTTTTGCGGCAGGCTCGCGAAGTAGCTGCGCTGGTAGTCTTCAAGACGCTGGGCGCCGACAAATGGGATGGCGAACCCCAAGATGAGGAGCAGCGTCGCCGGCAGCAGCAGCCAGAGCATATGCCGAGACCAGCGACCCACCATTCTCAGGCTGCTGAGGAGATCGGGGGCGAGGCCAAAGTGCTGAAGCGACTCAGGATAGTGGCGAGCGTCACGCAGCGCGATCGTCAGCCCGGTCAAATCGCGCAGCAGCAGGCGCGTGCGGCTCACGACCAGCCCCGTCATGAGCTCCACCTGATCCAGCTCATCGTCGCGTCCTCCGGGCACTTCCTCCCATGCCAGCATGGCATCGCCGAAGTCCAGCAGATACGCTGTGCGTGTGTTGGCCGAAGCCGCCGAGGGAGCGTAGGTGACGCAGATGAACGAGCGCGCGGCGGACCAGTGAGCGGTGCGCGTGCGATGGAGGATACCGCGGCGCCAGGATACACTGAAGTTGTCCGCGCTGACGAGCACGTAACGGCGATTGCGCAGCAACATGATGGTGATCGCGCCAATATAGAGCACGCCCGCGGTCAGCATCACAACGCCCAGCAGGATGCGCAGCGGGCCGCTGGGTGTCGGCGTACCTGCGTCGCCGCCGAGCAGCTGCGAGAGGGCATCGGCGAACACGGTGCCGCCTTCCAGCGGCAGAATGACGAGTGACAGGGCAGTGCGGACCCGCGACTGCCGCTCCCCCTCCAGCACGCGGAGTCGGTCGAAGCGCAGCGTGGGTATGGCGAGGATATCCGCATCGGGAACTTCTGGCTGCTCGAAAGCCAGGGGCGCGAGCTGCCCATCACTGCCGGCAATCGTGTCGAGCAGTGGCCGCACACGCCGCGGACGCGCCCGAGGACGGGCCGCCATCAGGGCCACCGCGAACAGAAGCAACAGGAACGGCAGCGGGACGATCGAGCCGAGGTCGAGCCGGCTCCAGTCGCTCGTCTGCCATCCATAGATCATGGCCTGGACGACAAGCCAGATGGTGGCGGCAGACCCCACCAAGCCAACCAGGGCCAGGGAGGCGATGCCGATACCGCGCAGAAGCCGCCTTCTGCCCTCGGCCCGTGGATCGGCGGCCAGCGATTCGACCAGCGCCTGCGCCTGCATCGTCACCCGTCCTCGTGCTCCACCTGCACCCTGCGAAACACCGGGCACAGCGTGCCAGAACGGGGAGGACGTGTCAACAGAGCGAGCGGAGTGGCACGGATAACGTGCGACGATGAGGACGCGAAAACGCCCGAGTGGCTATGAATCAGCCTGGCCAGAGTCTTCGTCCTTGAACTGCTCCAGGTGCGGCTCGATGCCGAAGGCCTGCATGATCTCCTGATCGTGCGTCGCCTCGTGCGCCGTCAGGGAGCGCAGGATGCCGCGCACGCTTGGGGCCTTTGGCGCCTCGCCAGGCTGGGGCGGACGCGAGCCAGGGAGGCCGGCCAGCCCCGTGATGCGACGCAGGTGCCACTCCGGTCCCGCATTGGCCGCGGCACTGCGCAGCAGCCGGGGGGCGGACGCCTGGAGCGCGGCGAGCAGATCGTCGCGCGAGATGCCGCGGTAGCGCGTCATCGCCTTGGCGTTGAAGGCGTCCACATCGGTCACAGCCTGGCGCAGGGTCTCGGGGAGCGTGTCGCGCAGTTGGCTCAGCTCGACCACCGCCAGCGCCCATTCATCCCAGGCGAGGATGTGCGCCAGCACGTCGTGGATGCTGTTGCCACCGGGCAGCGCCGGCTCGCGCCAGCGGTCCTCGCCGATCTGGTCGGCGAGCGAGAGGGTCGTCAGGCGCCGTTCGTTGATCTGCTGGGCGAGGTCATCGGCATCCATCGCGTGGTCTCTCCTCATTGGACGGGCGACGGGCGAGGCGTGGCCCGCGCCGCGACAGGGCTACAAGAACGCAGAGGGCAAGGCAGGCGCCGCCACCACAGAGATTAGGAGAGCCGCACAGGCTTGTGCCAGTGGGCGTCCACCGGACGCCCCGACGAACTCGTGTGGCACGGGGCGGGCGTCCACCGGACGCCCCTACGGATCCCCTTCACGATCTTCGCGCTCGCTTCGCGTCCTTCGCGTTCTCTCCGTCTCTCTTCTCCGCGACCTCCGCGAGCCTCTACGTCCTCCGCGTTGCCCGTCACCCCCGCTACACCTCGCGGCGGCCCTCCAGCGCGCGGCCCAGCGTGCCCTCGTCGGCGTATTCCAGGTCACCGCCGATCGGCAGACCGCGCGCCAGGCGTGTCACCTTCACGCCGAGCGGCACGAGCAGCGGGGTGATGTAGGCCGCGGTATAGTCGCCCTCGTAGTTGGGGTTGGTCGCCAGGATCACCTCGGCGATCGGCTCGTCTTCGCTCTCGGCGCCGACGCCGGTGCGCACGCGTGCCGCCAGCTCGTCAATGCGCAGGTCGCGTGGACCGATGCCCTCCACCGGCGAGAGCGCCCCATGCAGCACGTGGTACAGCCCCTTGTACACGCCGGTCTTCTCGATGGCGAGCACGTCCAGCGGCTCCTCGACCACGCAGATCGTGCGGTGGTCGCGCTCGGGGTTGGCGCAGATCGGGCAGGGGTCGGCCTCGGTCATGTTGAAGCAGACCGAGCACTGGATGATGCTCTCTTTGACGCGCGTGATCGCCTCGGCAAGGCGGCGCGCCTGGTCGGCGGGGCTGCGCAGGATGAAGAAGGTCAGCCGCTGCGCGGTCTTCGGCCCGATGCC
>DASVAA010000004.1:0-99777 GCA_036376595.1 Ktedonobacterales bacterium
CACCACCAGCGCGTAGGGGTATGGCACGTCGGCGAAGGTCTTGTTCGGGACCAGCTCGACATCGGCGTCTGAGGCCATCGGGGCGATGCGCTCGCCCACTACTACCGGTTGAATCTCAGGATGCGTCTCGGCCAGCCGCGAGATGACCTGCAGCGGCCCGGCAAGGTCGAACGCCGTCAGGCCAGGATACAGCAGGAACGCGATAGTCTTCGTGTTTTGTTCGTTTCGGTCCTGATTCTGAAGGCTCTGCGCTGTCATGGGTCTGTCTCCTCTCACAGACTGATGCTGGACGGTGATGCTGCCTCGGTGACCGCGTCCCGCACGGCGTCGAGCAGGTCGGGCCGCTTGGCCAGCGACCGCTCCCAATCCACCTGGCGGCGCGCCAGCAGCGACGCGAGCGTCTCGTCGTCTTCCGCATTGGCCCAGTCCATTGGGCCGAAGGGCGGCTGCGGGTCGTACTCGATCCAGAGCTGGACCCGCCGCGCGGTGCGCTCGCCCTTGCGCTGGGCCACCAGGTGCAGCGCCATATCTATCCCGCCGGAGGTGCCCGCGGCGGTGACGAGTTTGCCGTCTTCGACCCAGCGCCGCGGAATGTAGCTGGCTCCCAGGTTTTCGAGGATGCCACGGTACATCCAGTGCGTGGTGGCGCGCTTGCCACCGAGGAGACCGGCGGCCGCGAGGATCAGCGCCCCACTGCCAACCGAGGTCACTAGCTCCGCTCGCTCCGCCGCCACGCGCACGTACTCCACCAGCCGCTGGTCGCCCATCGCCGTGATCGCGCCCAGGCCGCTCGCGCCCGGCACGAGCAGCGCTGAAGGCTGGGGCACGTCGTCAAACGTGCGCTGCGGAACGACCCGTAGCGGCGTGTCGGTGTCGAGCGGGTCGCGGGTCGCGCCCACCGTCACCGGACGGAAGCCCGTCTTCAGTTGCAGCCCATCGAGGACCGAGACCGTGCCGATCAGCTCAAGCGGCGACAGTCCGGGGTAGGTGACGACCGCGATCTGTTGCTTGTCGTCTCGCGTGGTTGCCATCGTATCGTCTCCTTGTCAAACTTCAGGCAAATTAGCGACCTTCGACCTCGAAGCTGAACATCATGCCGCCTTCGAGGTGCTCGGCGATGTGGCAGTGCGACATCCAGATGCCGGGGTTGCTCATTTCCACCAGGACGTCCGTCATCTGCCCCGCTTCCACCAGCTCCGTGTCCTTCCAGGCGAGATTGGGGTTGCGGGCGCCGTCGCGGCTCAGCACCAGGAACCGCTGCCCGTGGAAGTGGATGGGGTGCTGCATCGGGTGGTCGGAGTCTGGCTCGTTGACGATCCGCACCTTCACGCGGTCGCCGGCCTTGAAGGACCACCAGATGTCGTGGTTGGCATCACCGGTCTCGCGGTCGATCAGCTTCCAGACCATGTTCTGCGGCGTGGACAAGGCGTTCATCTCGGGCATCGTGTCTTCCCACTCGATGCGCCCGTCATCTACAGAGGACGCATGCATGCCGTGCTCGCCGTGCATCTCGTGGCCGGCATGCTCCATGTGCGCCATGTACTCCGTATGGCCGCCGTGGCCGTGATGGTCGTGGTGTGTCATGCCCGGCATCTCACCGACCAGCGCCAGCGTCTTATCGGCCGCGCGCTCGAAGTCGGCCTCGATCTGGCGCCGCTCGGCTGCCAGCTCCGCGCTCTGTCGCTGGATGCCGGATTCGCGCTCGTACGAGCGCTCGATGTGCTGCTCGCGCACCCGAATCGTCCCCAGGCGGTAGCTGCGCTCCGGCGTGCGGTGCTCCAGCGCGAACTCGCCTGACCGGTCGAAGAGCACTTCGACGACGGCGCGCTCGGAGGGCGCCAACATGACCTGCTCGATAATCTCTTCCCGCTCAACACGCCCATGGTCGCGCCCGACCAGCTTCATGCGCGCGCCTGGGATGGAGACGTTGAAGATGCGCACGTTAGCGGTGTTGGTGAGGTAGAGCCGGATCACCTCGCCCCGGTTGGTCTCCAGCGCGTAGGCCGGAGCCTGCTCGCCGTTGATCAGCATCACGTTGCCGAAGCGACCCATCGCCGTGTGGTTCGACTCCGCACGGCTGTAGGCGGGAACGTCGCCGCCTTCGATCAGGATGTCGTCCAGCGTGAGGGCCAGCTCACGGTTGACCGGCGACCAGTAGGCTGGATCGCTGGCAATGGGCACGACGACGATGTTGCCGTAGAGGCCCGTCTCCTGCGCGTAGTCCTCGCGGATGTGCGGGTGATACCAGTAGACGCCGGGATCGGGGAACCGCACGCGATAGGTGAAGCTCTCGCCCGGCGCGACGGGGCGCTGCATGCCATGGTGCGGATGGCCGCGCGGCACACCGTCGAATGCGTTATCCAGCCGCAGGCCGTGCCAGTGAACAGTCGTCTCCAGGTCGGTCTGGTTGGTGAAGTGGACCGTCACCTGCGCGCCCTGTGGCACCCGCAGAACCGGGCCGGGGATCGAGCCGTTGTAGGCCAGCATGCGCACCGTCGCGCCACCGATCTGCTTGCGAACGGGGCGGGCGGTCAGCTCGAAGGTGTCGCCATCGCGCAACTCGACGATCACGGGCGCGGCGGCGTCAGTCAAGCCTGCCGTCTCGCGCGAGAACGAATCGCTTACGTGCGCGCTCATCGCACGCATGCCGCCGTACTGGTGTGTGTGGTCGTGGTCGTGGTCGTGGTCGTGGTCGTGGTCGTGGTCGTGGTCGTGGTCGTGGTTCATCGTGTGCCTCCCAAGTTCTCGAGGTCTGTCACCCGGACCACCGCCTCTGCCGTCGAGCGGCTGTGATGGCTGCCAGGGGTCCGCCCCGTGGGGCTGTCCCCGCCTGCGGTGGTGCTTCGAGTATGGCCTGGAAGGCGCGGTCAGACCACGAAGAACTCACACCATAGCCACACGTCGCTCACACGAAGCCCATGTCGGCCGCTCGCATCACGGCGTCCACTCCGTATCGAGCATGGTGTATAATCGTGCCCATCATCGTCGGGCGGTCGTTTGACGTGCGGAGCGCCATGCCGGCTGGATGCCACGAAATGACCTCGAAGGCCGGGCGATGGCAGGGGTGACGAGGGGAACGAGGGGGATGAGGGGCATTATGAGCGGCTTCCCTCCATCAACGATCTGGCCGCGCTCAGCCGGTGGGGATACCGCGGCGCGTATGGCCGGACCTGAGCGCGTGCGCATCGTCACCGACAGCGCGTCGGATATCCTGCCGACCCACGCGCGGGCGATCGGCGTCATCGTGGTGCCGAGCTGGGTGGTCATGGACGGCGCCGTGCTGCGGGACGGCGTGGACATCACCTCGTCGCAGTTCTACGCTCACCTGCCACACCTGCGCACGCTCCCGCACACGGAGCCACCGGCGCCCGAGGAGTTCTACCGCACCTACCAGGCGGCTTTCCAGCAGGGAGCGACGGCCGTTGTGTCGATCCACGTGTCCAGCCGTCTGAGCAAGACAGTACACAACGCGACGGCGGCGAGAGACTATCTATACCCCAACGTGATCGACGTCATTGACTCGCAGCAGGCGGGCATTGGTCTATGGCCGGCGGTGATCCGCGCGGCGCAGCTCGCGCGTATGGGCGCGCCGGTCTCCGCGATCCATGCGACCGTTCTGTCAATCCTGTCCCGCACGCGGCTCTACGCCCTGGTGGAATCACTCGACCAGCTCGCGCGCAACGGACGCATCGGGCGCGCGCGGGCGTGGATGGGCACCCTGCTGGACGCGCACCCCATCATCACGATCGCCGACGGCGAGGTCACACCGCTCGAGACGGTGCGGCCGCGCTCGCGTGGGCTGCTGCGGCTGCGCGAGCTGGTGCGCGAGGCCGGCGAGATCGAGACGCTGCTGGTATGCGCCACCAGCATCGAGTCCACCGGGCAGATTCAGGCGCTGCTGGCCGAGCAGTATCCGGGCACGATTCACCAGACGTGGCTCGGCCCGGCGATCGGCGCCAACACGGGGCCGTGTGTTGCGGTCGCGGTCGTCACGCGGCAGTGACGGCGATCACGCGCCCTTGACGTGCCGGTACGTGAAGATGTGGTGGAAGGTGAAGTTGAAGACGACGGCGATCAGCAGGGCGATGGCCTGCGCGATGAAGGCATCCACATGGAGGCCGAACTTCAGGCCGCCGGCGATGGCGAACGTCACGATGATGCCGCCGATGCTGGTGATGTGGAAGCGCAGGCAGCGCGCGAGCCAACTTCGCTGGTGGCCGGCGAGGTGGCGGAAGGTGATGTAGTCGTTGGGGACGAAGTTGGCGAAGATCGAGATCTCGTAGGCCCACGCGCTCGCCCAGATGAAGCGCACCGCATCGTTCGCCGGCCAGCGGATGTTGTAGTAGAAGATACGCAGCACGGCCAGGTTCACCAGCGCCGCGCAGCCGCCGATGAAGAGGTAGCTAAACAGCCGCTGGAGCATGCCGGCTTTCCCGTGGCTGACGCGATCCACCGTGTCGAGCGTGCGGTTGACCAGCGCGCTGTGCGTTGGATGGTAGCTGCGCACGGGCGGTAGCGGCTCAACCACGCGCATCATGGGCTGTGTCGTGCCGCGCCCGGCGCCCATCTCGGAGCCGCTGACCGGCTCGCTCTCCAGCAGTTGACTCACGCGCATCTCCTCCGCCGAACCACCTACATGCTCGCCTGCAAGAACATCGGACTGAGTATAGCCGAGTTGCCGCTTCATGTAGAGGCACCAGTACTTCCTACGCATAGATACGCAGGAGGTCACTCTATAATAGCCTGATGGCAAGGCAAAGGCCAAGCACCCGCGTGCATCCGTGTACGCACCGTGATGCCAAGGTGCCCTTTGCACCCTCTGCCTCCGCGCCCTCTGTGATCCATCCCTCTGCTCCGCCCTCCGTTTCCTCCGTTTCCTCCGTTTCCTCCGTTCCCTCTGTGGTGATTCTCTCTTCCTCTCCGCGTCCTCTGCGTCCTCTGTGTCCTCTGCGGTTCGTCTCTCTGCTTCTCTCCCTTCGCGATCTTCGCGCTCGCTTCACGAACTCCGCGTTCTCCGTCCATCCCCTCACTCGAACGCCACCGCGATGGCCGGGCCGGCGACGTTGTCGGGGATCTCCTCCGGCTCCTGCGCCAGCGGATACTCCTGAGGTCCCCACAGCTCCAGCGCCAGGCCAATGCAGCGCATGCGGTCCTCCTCGTCCACCAGCTCCTCGTCGTTGTCCTCGTGTTCGGTGCCGGCCTCGCCTGCCGCCTGCGCTGGCGCGATGCCCTCGCGCTCCTCCCACCAGCCTGGCGCCAGCACCACGCGCCAGAAGTCTTCAGGTGTGGTCCCGGCGGGCAGCAGATCGGCGAAGCGCTCGGGATGGCCGCGCTCGGCTTCGGCGAGCGTGTCGAGCGCTGGCCCACCGACCTCGTGCGGCGCCTCACCGCCGTCCTCCGGCTCCATGAAGAGCGTCGGGTCGCTGAGATAGCGGTCCACCTCGGCGCCGTCACGTGCCATGCGATAGCCCGACACCGTGTCGCCATAGACGAAGGTCGAGAACACAGGCGCCCCACCCAACAGGCGTGACAGCTCCGCCTCCAGCCCCATCGTGCGGTTGCCCAGCTCCAGCACCGGCGTCCATTGCGAGGGCACGTGCGGCCGCAGAATGACGTAGCGATAGCCGGCCGCCAGGTCGGGACTGGTGGCGCGGCGCAGCACCGCCGAATACGTGCCCTCCAGCCGCAGCGCCGAGGTGCGCTCCTCATTGGCGAAAACCGCTACCAGCGCGCGCTCAACCGCTTCGGGTGCCTGCCCATAGACGTGCAGGACTGTGCGCTCGGTGCTCATCATGGACCCTCCTCGCGTTAAGCGGCCGCCTCAGCGTCCGACGACCAGCCAGGCGGCCAGCGCCGCGACCGGCATCCAAATGCCTTCGAGCAGCCCCAGCGCCACGGCGTAGCGCAGTGGCCGTGCCATCAGCCCGCCGACGAGCAGCGGCAGCAGCGCGGCGACTAGCCCCTCGAAGACCAGCACGTAGACCGGCGTATGGCCGACCATCAGTTCGACCGGCGAGTAGTGCCACCAGCGCGCGTACCATGCCATCTCTTCGTAGAACGGCACCAGCGCCGCGCCAGCCAGCCCCGTGATAATAATCGCCAACCAGAGCGGCACGCCCCGCACCCCAGCCCGCGCAGGCGGGCTTTGTGGCGGCACGCCCTTAGGCGCGGATTCATCCGCCGGCCCCCCTGCTAATGGCGCGTCTGGCGCGGATTCATCCGCCAGCCCCTGTTCTCGCGGTGCCAGACTCCGAAGGCGCCAGGCCAGATAGCCGAGCTGCGTGAGCACGATGGCCCACGAAAGCGGCATGTAGTAGGGCGATCCCCACAGCAGCGGCTCGCCGGCGGGATAGGTCAGCGAGTGCGCCACGCGCTCGCCAGCGAAATCAGTGAACAGCTCCAGCACGCCGGCGGCCAGGCCGAGCGCGAAGAGCCGCGCCAGCAGCGGACGCCACGCCGGGCGCGCAAGCGCCATGCCGAGCACGTAGAGCGCGCAGATCGCGTCGGTCGCGGCGGCGGTGGACCAGCCAAGGGCGAAGACCGCGCAGATCACGTCGAGGACGATGGTCAGCGCGAGCAGCCCGATGAACGTGCCGTCGAGCGCGGTCAGGCGCCGCGCGGCGAGCGCCTGGGAGACCTCACGCAACTCGAGATCATGCGTGTGCGTAGGGGCGTCTGGTGGACGCCCGGTCGGGTCCGGTGGACGCCCAGCGGCGCGTTCGGGCAGCGGAGGCGCGGACATAGCAACTCTCTATCTGTAACGCGAGGCTGGTATCGCTCATCTATCATGGTATCGTAGCAGCATGGGTGCAGCGGCTTCGACGCGCAACCAGACGGAGCGCCGGCTCGCACCCTCAACGCCAGTCCGCGCAGGCGAACGCGGGCGGCGGAACGCCCTCCAGGCACGGATTTATCCTCCGGCCGTCGGCGCGGACTGATCCGGCGGCCGTCTCGCGACCACCCCGGCGAGCGCCACGTTGCATATACCCCCCTGGGGTATGGTATACTGTAGGGAGTGGCCTGGAACCCGCTCTGCGAGAGTATCCCTCGCGTGCGGGGCGCCGCCCGCGGCCAACGGCGCGCGGCGGCGGACCGGCCACTGGTAAGGAGCAACGACGAGATGGCAGAGAACAACGGCGCGAAGCCTGAGGTGTACGACGTGATCATCGTCGGGTCGGGCCCCGCGGGCTACACCGCGGCGCTCTATGCCGCACGCGCCAATCTGCGGGTGCTGATGCTGCAGGGCGACGAAGTCGGTGGCCAGTTGATGATCACCAGCGACGTCGAGAACTATCCGGGCTTCATTGAGGGCATCCTGGGGCCGGAGCTGATGGAGCGCTTCGAGGCGCAGGCCAAGCGCTTCGGCACCACCATGCTCGCCCGCAGCGTGACCCGTGTGGACTTCTCCAAGCAGCCGTTCACGGTCTACACCGACGACACAGTCTACCAAGGCGACGCGGTGATCGTGGCCACCGGCGCCAGCGCCATATGGCTGGGGCTGCCCAGCGAGCAGAAGCTGCGCGGGCGCGGCGTGAGCGGTTGCGCCACCTGCGATGGCTTCTTCTTCCGTGGCAAGGAGGTCGCGGTGATCGGCGGCGGCGACACGGCAATGGAAGAGGCGTTGTTCCTGACACGCTACGCCTCAAAGGTCTATCTGCTGCACCGCCGCAACGGCTTCCGCGCCAGCAAGATCATGCAGGAACGGGCGCGCAAGAACGAGAAGATCGAGATCATCACGCCGGTGACCGTGCAGGACGTGCTGGGCGAGAACTCGGTCGAGGGGCTGGTGCTCAAGGATGCCGACTCCGGCGAGACGCGCACGCTGCCGGTGCAGGGCTTCTTCGTCGCCATCGGCCACCAGCCCAACACTGGCGTTTTCAAGGGCATCCTCGCCATGGATGAAGCCGGCTACCTGAAGACGACCGAGAACACAATGACCAATATCCCTGGTGTCTTCGCGGCCGGCGATGTGGTAGACCACCGCTACCGGCAGGCGGTGACGGCGGCGGGTGACGGCTGTCGCGCGGCGATCGACGCCGAGCGCTGGCTGGAATCGCGCGGTGAGGTCAATTCCGAGAAGGTGATCGACGCCGCCGACTGGGGCCTGGCGCACCAGATCGTGGGCGATGGGACCAAGGCCGGCGCCTGATTCGTCTTGCAGGGTCACGGGGGAGCGATGCACGCGCGTCGCTCCCTTTTTCGTGTCGCACGGGGCGATTTCGGGGCGAAACATCTCTACCGAGCACGAGGCCGAAACACTTTCCGGCCCCTGATTCGTCGTGCATGGAGAAGCCCGCCGGATGGACGGCGCGGCGCACGCGCACGAAGGGGCCGGCGCGCATGAAGCAGTGGGGTCAGGGGGCGGCAGGGGACACATCAGGCGGGTCTGACCACCCCGGTGCGAGTTGGGTGCAAGGACCGACTCCAGCCATCTCACTGGATGAGCAGTAGTTTCTCGCGCTGATCCCGCTGCACATGGGTGCGGTGCTCCGGCTGACGGGGGCGCTGGTTGGCCGTGACGACGCCGAGGACGCCGCACAGGAGGCAATGCTGCGCGCATGGCAGGCATGGCCGACGCTGCGCGATCCATCCGTGGCGCGCGGCTGGCTGCTGCGGATCGCGGCCAACGTCTGCAAAGACTGGCAACGCGGGCGCTTCGGCACGCGGCGGCGCACGAATCTGCCACTGATCGAAGGCGAGGGCGACGAGGCACTGGCGGTGCTGGACGGCGATCCTGGCGCCAGCGACGCCGCCGCCTCGCTAGACCTGCGCGCGGCGGTCAACGCGCTGGCGCCTGAGCTGCGCCTCGTCGTCGCGCTACGCCACTACGCCGGCATGGACGCGACCGAGATCGGCGCCGCGCTGAGTATTCCGCCGGCCACCGTGCGCACGCGGCTGCGGCGCGCGCTGCTGGCGCTGCGCGAGCGGCTCGTACGCTCGGGCCAGAGCCAGTTCCCATCGGCCTATCGCTGGGACGAAGGAGGCCGCCCATGACCGGCGGAAGCAACAACCGCTACGGGGGATCCTCCGATGATGGCGAGCCGATCGAGCCGGATCTTGCGGCGCTCGGGCGGCGGCTGGATCACGACGGCGGCACCTGGCGCCGCGGACTGGCCGACGAACAGCGCGTAGCGCAGCGCGTGATGGCGGCTATCTCCTCTGCGACTCCGACTTCACCCGCTCAGCCATCGGGTCTGGCGCTGAGCGCACGCACGCAGCACAATGAGGCAGGCGCGCCGTCGCAGCCGGGGGTGGCGAGACGTCCCGATCGCCCGCGACGAGGTGGACCCCGGCGGACACAGCGCCTGCTGGCCGTGGCGGCGATGCTGGTCGTGGTGATCTTGCTGGCCGTGGTGCTGAAGGCCCTCGGCTCGCGCCAAGCGGCACCCCGACCAACGGCCACCGCGACGGCAACCACGGAGCCCACCGCGACGAGCACGCCGAGCTTCCCCGGCGCATGGAGCGTCGCCGGCACGGTTGCCCTCCAGGCGGCACCGACCTTCGCGCCGTCCGATCCGCGCGTGGCCTACGAGGTGGCAGTGCAGACACCCGGCGCGCCCGGCAGGGGAGGTCCCACAACTACGACCTTGATCCTCCAGCGAACCGATGATGCCGGCAAGACCTGGCACACCCTCCCACTGCCGCCTCGCCTGGTGGTGGATAACAATCTGCTGGACGTGCGTATAGTCGTCAGCGCGGATGACGCGCGCACCGTGTACCTCTATTCGGCGCGCACGGAGGCGACCTGCGGCCCCCAGGGCGACCGCTTCGTGCCCACCCTGCCAGTGAAGCCCTGGATACCGCAGGGCAGCGGCGGCGTCTGCCTGGCGCAGTATCAAAGCAGCGATGGCGGCGCAACATGGGCGACCTTGACGCTGCCGGTGCCGGGTGTCATCGCGCAGGTGGTGTACGACAGCAACGGCACGCTCTACGCGCTGGTGGCACACCCGCTCTACGGCAGCGGCAACCCGCTCCCCGATCGCCTGATCTCCAGCACCGACGGCGGCCAGACCTGGCATGTGGCCGACGCCTCACTGTGGGCAGAGGGCTACGGCATTGTCAGCATGGCGGTCGCACCCAGCATCCCGAACACCGACCGGCTCGTCAGCGTGTGGGTGGTCACCAACCCGGTCGCGGTTTCCCAGAGCCAGCAGGCGGCACCTCAGTATCAGCCATGGCGCTCGGACGACGGCGGCGCGACGTGGCGGCTGACCCTCAGCGGCCCACTGCCGTATCAGTACTCCGCGACGCTAGTAGCCGGCGCGGGTGCGCTCTATCAGCCCGCGCCACCGCCGACGAGTGCCCCCGTACCCCTCTCCTCCGCGATCCCGGCGGTCAGCACCGATGGCGGCGCGAGCTGGACCAAGCCGCCAACCGCCGGGCTGCCGTCAGGTGCGTCGGTGGACCTTTTCTCGGTTGAGCCAGTCGTCTCAGGCTCCACGATCATCGTTCCCTTCTATGGCTATGGCAGCGACAGCACTGCGTTCTACGCCTGGCAACCGGGAGCGGCGTCGTGGACCCAGGTGGCGCCAACAATCCCTGTGCCGGCGGCGCAGCTCGACGATCTGTACGCCATCGCAGCCGGCGGCCGAACGACGTTGTGGGCGGTCTACAACGCGCTTGGCGGGGATGGTTTCACCATCGCATCGTTCACACTCAAGTAACATGCTGTGGCTGGTGCGATTCGTCCCTATTCGCATGCCTGTCTACCAGCCGTTGCGACCGGCGCCGCGCGAGCGCGAGGGGCTGCCCTGCCGCCGGGCGTCGTCGTCGCGGCCCCGGCGCGGCTCGGACCAGCCGCCGCCACCGCCGAGCTCGTCCCGCTGGGGACCGTAGCCATAGCGGTTGCTGGAAGCGTTGGCGCTCGCGGTGGCGAGGTCGCCCTTGCTGCCGCGCTTGCCCCGTGCCTGTCCCGCGCGCTTGCCGCGTAGCAGCGCCTTGAGGAAGGGACCGTAGCCGCCGCGCAACAGCACGGACAGCGCGATGGCGGCGATCAGCAAGCCGAGCAGCGCGACGATGCAGCTTGACGTGGTCGCTAGCAGCAGCCCGTTGGAGCCGAAGGCGCCCGCTGAGAGGCCGCCAAGCGGGCCGTCCCCGCTACCGCCGGCCGAGGGGAGCTGCGAGACGACCTTCGTGGGCTGCGGGCCGACGTCACCACCATTGCCGCCCCCGCCTCCGCCGCCGCTGTCTCCAGTGGTAGCGGTCGGCGGCGCGGTGGTCGGGGTGCTAGTCGCCGTGGTCGTCGCGGTGACGGACGGGCTGGCGCTCGGCGTCGGTGATCCGCCTGGGTGGGGCGTATTCGTCGGCGGGGGCGGAGTCTCGGTCGTCGAGATCGGTATCGGCGTGTCGGTGGGACTACCCGCTACGGGCACGACGAACGGCGCGGCGGCGACGCGTGCTGCAGTACCGCTGAGCGCAATCCCCGCCAGCGCGAGCCACACACCCGCTACCAGCAGCACGAGCGCGCGGCGCATGTGGTTCTGTGTGCCACGGGAAGAGGAATGCGCACCCGATGAGGCAGGGTGCACGCCATGCGCCCCTACGCGCTTGCCCCGGCCGCCGCCATCATCCACTGGCACTGGTCGCCGCATCGTCCGCGCCCCCACGCTCCACGCTCGCCGTACGCTTTTCGCCCTGGGTCAGTCTACGAAGCGCTCCCCGGCCTGTCAACTCGCCAGGACCACGGCGGGTCAGAGCGGAGACGGTGAACGCGGAGGTTCGCGGAGGTCGCGGAGGTCGCGGAGAAGGAGAAAGCAGAGAGCCTAACCGCAGAGGGCGCAGAGACAAACCGTAGGGGCGCATGGCATAAGCCTTCGGGGAGACGTGGCCGCAGGGGCACGATTCGTGTGCGCTCGCCGGAGGATACACTCATGCTCCCAGGCAGGCGTCAAGGTCGGCAATCGCCTGAGCGGTATTCTGGAACAGGATGGCGTGCATGCCGAGTGCGCGGGCGGCGGCGACGTGACCCGCAAAGTCGTCGAGGAAGACGGTCTCATCCAGCCGCACGCCGAGCCGGTCGCAGGTGCGCTGGAAGATGCGCGGATCGGGCTTGGCGATCCCCTCCTCGTGGGAGTAGACGATGAGATCGGTGATCGCGTCGAAGTGGTAGCGGTTCTGCTCCTCGCGGCGAGCGCCGACGAAGCTGTTGCTGAGCAGCGCGGTGCGATAGCGCGGGCGCAGGGCGGCGAAGTAGGCGATCAGCTCGCTATTGGCCGCGCCGCAATACACGTCCCAATGGTCGCGCACGAAAGCGTCGCACTGCGCCTGGTCCATGCCGGTGACGGCCCGCAGCTCCGCGAGCCATTCTTCTTCGGTGCAGGTGCCGAGCGCGCCGCTTTTGCCCTGGCCGTGCAACTGCTCATCCATGGCGTGCAGCCGCGCGTCCAGCTCACCCGGCGCGAGGCCCAGGCGTGTCTCCCACGCGGTAATCATCGCCGGGAAGCCTGCCGTTGGCTCACCGCCTGTGAGCGCCATCTCCAGCACGCCGCCGATGTCGAAGACTACCGCTCGAACCGCCACGTCGGCCCTCCCTTCCAAATCCAAAGCCTATCCGTTGTGCAAGGGAGTACGGCAGGCACCGGTGGCTTGCCACACGCCCGCCAGAAGCTCGTGCGACCAAGGATAACATGCCAGCCAACGCGCGGCCTTTGCGTGGCGTCCGTGCGGCACGGACGCGCGTACTATATGGGCATTTGGCGCGGCGTACGGCGGCGCGATCTGCTACACTGGCGTCCAGGACGATCTCCCCACCGGCGCGAGGTCGCCGCGGGCAGAACAACGCAGGCAACGAAAGGGTGAGCATGAGCACGCCGCGCGATCACCCGACGACGCCGCTTCCCGGTCGTGGTTCCGGGTCTGTGCCATACGGACCCGACGAGCCGACGATCCAGATGCGCTCGCTTGCCGACCTCGGCCAGCCGGATGCGCGCCCCGAGGCGCCGACCATTGCCGACCTGACAGCCCCCAACCTGCCGGCGGTGCGCCCATCGCAGCCGCTCATGCCCCGCTCAGCATCCAGCCGGCTGGTGCACAAGGTGCCGTGGCGCGATCTGCGGGGATCGCAGGGAGCGGCCATCCTGATCGCCGCATGCGTGTTCTTCTTCGCCTTCGTGCTAGTGTTAACCGCACTCGTGCTGCGTCCGATCCTATCGCTGTTTCCAGGCCCCGGCGTCCCTCGTCCCGCCGCCGCCGCGACGGCCACGTCCCTGCCCACAGCCACAGCCACAGCTACGCCGTCTCCCACGGCCATCCCGCCAGCCAACACAGCGACCTTCGTCACGTTGGATACTACCACGCAGGGCAACTGGCAGGGCGTGTACGGCAGCGCGGGCTACATGCTCGCTGGCGATGCGACCCAGCAGCTCCCCGCGGCGATCCAGGTGACCCCATCGGGCGCAGCGCCGTATACCTGGGCCGCTTCAACAGATGACGCGCGCGCGCCCGTCAAGCCTGAGAATAGCGACGACCGCATCGCCGCCTGCTGGTACTCATTCACCAGCTTCACGATCGACGTCAACATCACCGACGGTCAGACCTACCAGCTCGCGCTCTACCTGCTCGACTGGGACCAGCAGAATCGCGTTGAGACCGTGAGCGTCGTGGACGGGAGCTCTGGCACCGCGCTCGATACGCGGCCCGTGAGCGGCTTCGGCAATGGCGAGTATCTCGTGTGGCAGGTGCGCGGCCACGTCAGCATTCAGGTCATCAACGCCGCCGGATCGCTCAACGCCGTGGTCAGCGCGCTGTTTTTCGCCCCCGCCGCCTCCGCGTAACACTCCCCGGGCACGGCTGCTATAGCGGCTCATTGAGCCACGCGACTGATCCTGCCACCAGTCACAATGGCCGCGACGTGATACGCGGTGATACGCGGGGGCAGCCCGGTTCGTGGCCACCAGGGAAGATAGCCCTCTCGCGCCTTTGCGAGTCGCATCGTGCTGTGTCGCATCCCGATCCCGCCATATTCGACCATTGCTCCGCGGTCCAGCGCGCGACGAAGCGTTCGATAGAGCGTACGACAAGCTGGTGGCGCAGAACCTGCGGTACCGGCGCCCAGAACGACGTCTACCGGCCTGCGACGTTCCGGTCGCATCAGGTGCGGTCGCCACGAAGAGGATGTAGGCATGAGCGTCCCACGCAACATGGCGCGTCGCTCCGACCATGAGCTGGTCGAGCCTGACAACCCAACGACCAAGAGCCGCCGACGCGCCAGCCACCGCGACCTCGGTGGGCCTCGTCCTGGCGCCGCGGATCCGCTGCGCTCCGGCGTCACCGGCAACGAGGTACCAGTTACGCTCCGGCCCTTCCGAAGGGCCGCACAGAGTCGCTGGCCCGCGCCGGCTGCATTGAGCTATGTCGCCGCGCGCCCGGCGCGCCCGCTTCAGAGGCGGGATGTCGCGTTCCTCCTCGGCAGCCTCGGACTCGTCCTCGCGTTCGTAGTGGTGGCGACCGCGTTGGTGCTCGGTCCCGTGGTATCGCTGTTCTCCAGCAGTTCTCCCGGCCCACCCATCGCCGCCGGAACGCCGATAGCCACGTCTCCGTCCAAGGCCACATCGCCCACCACGTCCGCGACATTTAGCGCGCTTGACACCACCACGCTCGGCAACTGGCAGAACGCGTATGGCAGCGCCGGATATCTCATCGCTGGCGATAGACAGCAGCTCCCCGCCTCGATCCACGTGACGCCTTCGGGGACCACCTACTGGGAGTGGGCCAAATCGACCTCCCAGGCTCGCGCGCTGGTGAGGTCCGAAGATACCCGCAGCCGCATCGCTGCCTGCTGGTATACCTCGACGACCATGGCGTTCGACGTCAATATCACCGACGGGCATACGTACCAGTTGGCGCTTTACGTGCTCGACTTTAATGAGCCAGACCGCCGTGTCGAAACCGTCAGCGTCGTTGACCCTAGCTCCAGCCATGTGCTCGATACGCGGCAGCTCAGGACTTTCAGCAGCGGCGATTATGTGGTCTGGCAGGTCAGCGGACATATCAGGATCCAGGTGACCAACAACGGCTCCATCAACGCCGTGATCAGCGGCCTGTTCTTCGCGCCAGCCGCCTCTGCGTAGCATCGCCGGATCACGCGCTCACAGCAACTCCTTCAGCCGGTCGCGGTCGAGGTTGCCGCCAGAGACGATGGCCGCGACGCGCGCGTTTGGTGGCAGGCCCGCCACCTTGCCCGCCAGCAGCGCTGCGTAGGCCGCCGCGCCCGATGGCTCCGGCAGCAGCTTGGCGCGCTCCATCAGCAGATGCATTGCCGCCACAATCTCGTCATCCGAGACCAGCACCACGTCATCCACCAGGGCCTTCGTGTGGGCGTAATTGAGCACGCCGGCAAACGGCGCCGCCAACCCATCGGCGATCGTATTCAGCGTATCCGCGTGCGCCGCCGCGCCTTCGCGCAGGCTCTTGGTCATCACCGCCGCGCCCTCCGGCTCGACGCCGATCACGCGCGTGCGCGGGCTGATCGCCTTGACCGCCGCCGCCACGCCGCTGATCAGCCCGCCCCCGCCGACCGGCACGATCACCGCGTCCAGCTCATCCGGCGCGTCCTCCATCAGCTCCAGTCCGACGGTCCCCTGGCCCGCGATGACGTAGGGATCGTCAAACGGCGCGACGAAGGTCAGCCCGCGCTCGGCCTGGATCTCTTCGGCTTTAGGGAGCAAATCGTGGTGCGTGCCGTGCAGGATCACCTCGGCGCCGTAGCCGCGCGTCGCCTCGGCCTTGGCACGCACCACCGTGGCGGGCATCACCACCGTCGCGGCAATCCCCAGGATGCCGGCGGCGTAGGCCACGCCTTGCGCATGGTTGCCGGCGGAGATGCTGATCACGCCGCGCGCGCGCTCCTCGTCGCTCAGGCTCAGCAGCTTGTTCAGCGCGCCGCGCGGCTTGAACGACCCCGTCTTCTGGAACAGCTCGGCCTTGAGCAGCAGACGCGCGCCCACCCGCTTGCCCAGCGCCGTCGCGCTCATCAAGGGCGTGTGATGAATGTAGGGCGCGATGCGCTCGCGCGCCGCCCGAATCTGCTCCAGCCCGACCAGCTCGTCGTTCTCCACCGCGGCCATCCGCGCTGCTCCTGTTCTGTATGGGTCCTCACCCCCCAACCCCCATTCCCTGCGGGGCGAGGGGGAGCCAGAGGGCGGGGCGTGGCTCGCGCCACGACACACGATGCGTTGGCGGGCGACTCGTAGGGGCGTCCGGTGGGCGCCCGGCGTCACCAGGCGCGCCCGCTAGCCTACCGCCGAAGTCTCTGGCTCCAGTGTACGCGATCCCGATACGTCGCGGTTATCGTAGCGGCGGAAGCGCGGCAGCGCCAGCGCCAGCAGCCCCACGCCCACCACGCAGAGGATGCCGCCGGCGGCGACCGAGAAGCGTGGCGTGAACACCGTCGCCACCGCGCCTGCCTCCACGTCGCCCAGCAGCGGACCGCTGCTGTAGCTGACCAGCTCGATGCTTGCCAGCCGGCCGCGCAGTGCGTCGGGGATCGTCTGGTTCCAGATCACGCTGCGGAAGAGGCCGCTGATCATGTCGGCAGCGCCGGCCAGCGCCAGGAAGAGCAGCGCCAGCGGCAGCGACGAGACGAAGCCCATCAGGGCAATCGCCACGCCCCAGGCACCCGCCGCCAGAATCACTGCCAGCCCATGGCGGTGGATGCGTCCCGTCCAGCCGCTGGCGGCCGAGGCGACGAAGGCGCCCACCGCCGGCGCGGAGTAGAGCAGGCCGAGCGCCGTCGCGGCGGGAATGCCCCTGCCACCCTCAGCGTAGGCGACGGCCAGCGCGGGGAAGAGCGCCACCGGCATGCCGAAGAACATGGCGACTATATCCACCAGATAGGTGCCCATCAGCTCGGGGCGCGACCAGGCGTAGCGCAGCCCCTCGACCACCCGCGCCAGGCTCGGCCGCTCAGCGTCGGGTGGTGGCGGAACGGCGCGCATCAGGTTGAGGGCAATCAGCGAGACGACGAAGGTGAGCACGTCCACGCCGTAGGTGCTGGGCAGGCCAATCGTGGCGATCAGCAGGCCCGCGACCGCCGGGCCAAGGATCTGGGCAAAGGTGGAGCGCAGCGAGATCAGCGCGCCTGCCGCAGCCAGCTCGTCGTGCTCCACCAGCCGTGGCAGCAGCGCGTCGAGCGAGGGCCGCTGCAGCGCGTCGAGTCCAGCGGCGAGCGCCGCGACGACGTAGAGCACCCAGACCAGAGGATGCGGCAGCAGCGCGTTGAGCAGCAGCACGCCGGAGAGCGCGGCGAGCGCCAGCTCGGTGAGCTGCACCATGCGCCGCCGGTCAACCGCATCGGCCAGCGCGCCGCCCACGAAGGCCAGCGCCAGCAGCGGGACAAGCTGCACGATGCCGAAGAGGCCGATCGCCAGTGGCGAGTGCGTGAGGGCGTACGCCTGGTACGGGATCGCGACGTAGGTGATCATGTTGCCGAAGAACGAGACCAGCCGCCCCGCGTAGAGCAGGCGGAAGTCGCGGTGCCGGCGCAGTGGGGTCACGTCGAGCGCCGCCGCGCGCAGCAGCCGGCTCAGGCGGCCGCCGCGATCGTGCCGCTCGCCCGATCCGTTGTGTTCCGCGCTCATCGCTTCCCGTTCTCCAAGGCAGTCCCACCACCCGGCGGGCGGGACCTGTCCCGCCCCTACAACTGGGCAAGGACAAGGGAGAGTCATCCGCCGCAACGCCTCGCAAGATTGTCGCATGCGTGGCGGTGCGCGGCCAGCAGGAATCTGCCCAAGATTTACACCGGGCATGATGCGGCGCGCCCTACTTGACGCGCCTCCTAGCCCTAACGTCGCATTGGCGCATCACACGAGGGCTGCTATAGTGCCCCCACGCGCCGCGTCTGCCACCCTCGCCCCGCAGGGTGTAGTGGCGAGGCCCGCCTCGCCTCTGCCGGGGCCGGGAGGTGAGGACCTGTCTGGCGCGCAGAGAGGACCGCGCGTGCCCAACACCTTCGAGCAGCAGGCCCGCGAGCGGCTGGGGCGCTCACTCGCGTTTATGGCGAAGTCGCAAAGCCTGCTCGGCGACGACCTGCTCTACCGCTCCGCCCTGGCTGACGCCGTCTCGGCGATCAAGAATATGCTCCAGGGCTACCTGCTGCTGCGCATCGCCGCCACGCCGCCCAGCGGCGTCACCCAGGCCTGGCAGGAGATCGCCAACAGCAATCGCATGCCCGAGCTGATCGCCGCTTGCGCCGAGGCGGGCCTCGACCTGCACGGCCTCGCCCCCGAAATCAAGCGCCTCAACGCCGAGCGCAACTATCGCACGCACGAGGACCCCGCGCGCCTGGTGGACGCCACCCAGGCCGACCACGCGCTCAAGGTCGCCCGTGACGTGCAGAAGCGCATCCGCGACGCCGTCCAGGGGCGGGGCGTCGCGCGTGGGGCAGCGGTCGCCCGCGCCGTCGAAGGGGCACGCGCCGTGAGCGGGCAGCTCCGCATGGGAACGCAAGCCGCCACCGCCGCCAGGGCCAGAACCGCTCAGACGCCCTCGCCCGACGAGGTTTTCGGCGATACCGCCGCCTTCGCCTCGCGCGCCGAGCCGCTGCCCGCTCCGGCCGCCACCGATGGCGCTGCCGCCAGCGCGAGTGCGAATGGGCATGCATCTACCGCCGGGCTACCATCAGAGAAAGCACCTGGCGCTGAAAAGGATGATGCGGACGCCGGCGACGATGCGGGTGATACGGGCGAGATGTCGGCGCTCACGCCGCCGCGCCGCCACGGGCGATTCGGTCGTGCGCTGCTGCGTGCCGCGGCCGTGATCGTGCTGCTCGCTATCGGCGTCGCGGGCGGACTCTTCCTCGGTACGCCGATCGCCGCGGGCCACGCACCGAGCTGGCTCGCATTCATGCCCGGCGTCTCCATACCAGCCACGCCGACCGCCACGACTGCGCCCCCCACACCGGTGGCGACCGCCGTCATCGCCTCCGGCCCTACGACGCTTGGTACACTCGCTATCGCCACACCGGTTTGCGACTCTGGCCGGGTGACGCTCACGCTGACGAATGGCGGCACGCAGCCACTCGCGTACTCGGCGGCGGGAGGGAGCGCGGGAATCGCGCTCGCCACGACGGCCGCGGGGCCACGCCAGCAGACGGTCTTCGGCACGCTCAAGCCTGGTGTCAGCCAGACGCTGTACATCGCTGGTGCCAACAGCGGCGCGTCGCTCGTCATCACCGCTCCGGCTGGCATGGTACAACTGCGCGTGCCCTCATGCTAGAATAGGACGGAACTCCAGCACGAGCGACCGCGCACGCCGGCACGCAAGCACACCCGAAGAGGAGCGACCATTGGCTGCTGATCTCGCCAGGAAATATGTCATCATCGGCAACGGCATCGCCGGCACTACCGCCGCGGCGGAGCTGCGCAAGAACGACGCGACCTGCGACATCCAACTGATCACCAACGAGCCGTACCCGCTCTACAATCGCGTCTCGCTGCCGCGCTTCTTGCAGGGCCTGCTGCCCGAGCAGAAGGTGATGATCCGCGACTTCGCCTGGCACGAGCAGCAGCGCATTACCCTGCGCACCGAAACATTCGTGACGCGCATTGATCCGATGGACCGCGCAATCTACCTCGACAAGGGTGGCCCGCTGCGCTACGACGCGCTGCTCGTCGCCACCGGCGGCTGGGCCAATCCACTCACGGTTCCGGGCGCGCCGGGGACCAACCGGGTCTATAACTTCGTCACGCTCGACGATACCAAAGACCTGATCGCCTCCGCACTGGAGAGCAAAGAGGCGGTCACGCTGGGCGGCAGCTTCATCGCCTACGAGCTGACCGAGGGCTTCAACAAGCGCGGCTGCCACGTCACCTGGCTGCAGCGCGGCCCCACCTGGCTGCGCACGATCCTCGACGAGGAGGGCGGCCGGCTGGTGGACGAGATTGCCACCCATCACGGCGTGACGGTGGTGCATGGCGAGTCCATCCGGGAGGTGATCCCGGAGAACGGCATCCCCAAGGGGGTCGTCTCGACGGCGGGCAAGCAGTACCCGGCGCAGGTGATCGGCGTCGGGCTGGGTCTGACGCTCAACCACGCCTTCCTCGCCGGCACGGGCATCGAGGTCAAGCACGGGGTGGTGACCAACGAGTATATGGAGACCAACGTGCCGCGGGTGTACGCGGCGGGCGACCTGGCCGAGTTCTACGACGTGCAGATCGGTCAGCACCACACGATGGGCACCTGGGACAACGCGCTGGCGCACGGCAAGGTAGTGGCGGCGAACATGGCCGGCGGCCACGAGCCGTACGTAGACGTGCCGACCTACACCAGCCCGCTCTTCGATACCAACATCGCCGTGGTGGGCATCGCCGAGACTAACAACCCCGACCTCACCTCGATCTCGCGCCTGATGCCCGGCGACAAGGGCGGCAAGGACTACCGCAAGTTCTTCTTCCTCGGTGATCGGCTGGTGGGTTCGGTGTTCATCGGTAGCCCCAAGGGGCGCAGGAAGGTGGTCGAGCTGATCCGCACCGGCGCGACGTATCCCACCCCCACCGAGCGCGACGGCCTCTTCGAGGTGCGCTGAATCAGCGTCAGCCCACGTAGCGCCGGGTGATCTCGTCCCAGCGCGGCGGTTCGGTCCTGGCAGCCGCTGGCATGTTCATCACATGATCCCCTGACCATTCGACGACTCGATACCCACGGGTCAAGCTCACATTGACTTCGCTGGCCGGCCGGCTGCCTGCCCGCGGAAAGGTATGCCGTCTACTATCCTGGTGCTCTTGACGTGCGTCGCTGACTCGCGCTACAGTTAGCTATACGTATAGCGAGTGAATGTGCACGTCGAGACGTCCATCTGTCCCTTGAAGGCGGAGGAGACCATGAGCACGCAGAGGAACCAGCAAGCGAAGCGGACCCGACGAACTGAAGCCGCTGAAGCCAGCAAGAAGGCGATTCTAGACGCGGCGGAAGCGCTGTTTGCGCGGAAGGGCTATGAGGCAACCAGTTTACAGGAAATCAGCGGCCGAGCCGGGGTCACGCGGGGGTTACCCACCTACTTCTTTGGCTCGAAGGAAGACCTGTATCGGGCTGTGTTGGAACGCGCCTTGGCGCTGACGCTGACCCACGAGCTCCTCAAGCTCCTGCGTGAGCAGGCGCAGCACCCAGAGACGCGACCGGAAGATGGGTTGCGCGTCGTGATCGAGCGCCTTTTCGATTTTTTGGTCACGCACCCGACCTTTGTCCGCATCGTCGAGTGGGAAGCCTTGAGCGGGGGCCGGTATCTGGGCGAGTTGCCCAGACTCGTTACGACGTTGCATGAAGCCGTACAGGTCCTCCAGGAGGAGGTCGGATGGCGCGACGATGCCGAGCAGTTCCTCATTGACCTGGTGGCCCTTTGCTGGTTTCCGCTGGCGCAAGCGACGACGTTCCTCAAACCGTTAGGCGTGGACATCAGCGATCCCGCCTTTCTGGCGCGGCGCAAACAGCACGTGGTCCAGTTCCTGCTCGATGGCCACCGCGACGGCAACGGGAACAGGGCGCGCTTCACGCCTCGCTCCTCCACGCCGTGAGCGGAACCTGTGAGCGCGCTTTTTTTTAGGCGTTTCATTCGCTCACCGTATAGCGAATGGTTAGCGAGAAAGGGAAACACCGATGAACGCGTTTTGGTCGCGACATCCGTGGCTGCGCCGGTCCGCGATGGGAGTGCTTGCGGTCCTGGTCGTGGTGATCGCCGCACTCCTGTCCGTTGCCTACGTCTATATGCCGCCTGAAGATCGGACGGAGACGCCCGCCTACCTGACCTACCTTCAGGACCATCATCTCGATGGCTACCTCGACGCGGGAAATTTTCGCCTGCACTACCTGCATGAGGGACAGGGAGCACCCGTCGTGCTCCTGCCTGGGAATGGAGCCTGGATTTACAGCTTTCGCAACCTCGTTCCGCCGCTTGCCCAGCACTACTCGGTCTATGTCATTGATATGCCAGGGGACGGCTATACCACGCCCCTGGCGTCGCATCCCGACTATCCCACGCTCTATACCCTGCCCGTGATCGATCAGTCCTTACTGGCGTTCCTGGATCATTTTCACCTGGGGCGCGTCGCCATGGGCGGCAACTCTGAGGGAGGAGGCATTGCACTCTCCTTCGCGGAACGCTATCCCGACCGGGTGAGCAAGTATATCTCCCTGGATGGGACCGGGTTGAATATCCCAGATACCTGGTTCTGGCAGCTCACGGCCCTGCCCGTGCTCGGCGAGGTCTACACCAAGGCGACGATCTCACGGAGCGCCATGCGGCAGATTCTCCGTGCGGTCACGGTTCACTTGCAGGTGACCGACGCGATCGTGGAGGAGTATTACATCCCCTATACCTTCCACCCAAACGTAGTCTCGTGGTGGGTGATGGAACGCGCGATTCACTGGGAAGCAACGGAAAACCTCCTCGCGCGAATGACCACCCCTGCCCTGGTGGTCTGGGGCAAGCAGGACACGGTGCTCGACCCGCGGCTCTACCTGCCACGCTGGCACCACGTCGACCCCCACGCGACCATTGTGCAGATCGACCAGGCTGGACATGCCGTCCAGGAAGACCAGCCAGGGCAGGTCAGCCAGGCACTCTTGCATTTTTTAGCTGGGTAGGCGCGTCCGACCATCGCTCTTCGCGCCTGGCGTGTGCGAGGGGCCAGCACTGACGCCGTTCCAAGCCAAACCAAACAGAACAGCGAGGGAATCAGTATGAACGAACACGTTCACGTCCTTGCGGGCATCGTGATAGCAGGCGTACTCGCTCTGGATGGCCTCCTGCATGCCTACTGGGCAACGGGGCAGATCTGGCCGGCGCACAATAAACTCTCGCTGGTCCAAGCGGTACTCAACAGTAGCAACACCCGAGCCTTCCGGCCAAGAAATCTGTTTCCGCTTGCGATGCTGCTGGTGTGCGCGGCGCTGCTCGTGCTGGCACGGGTCCACGCTTTCGGCGTGCCTGGACAGCTCATGCCTGATGCGTTGCTCCAGGTCGGCGTTGTGGGAGTGGCAATAGGGCTGCTCGCGCGCGGTGCGGCGGGCATTGGCTGGGCGCTGGGCCTGGCACCTGCCAAGAGCACGCTGTTCTATCGCCTCAATCTCCTGGTCTACACGCCCGTTTGTCTCGTCCTGTTCATCGCCGCACTGGCTGTCGCATCCGCCTGAAGGGATGGGGCCGACCTGAGTCGTTGACACCGCGAGTGGAGTACACCACCGGCACCTAGCGGAGGTACATGCATGCACGAGATTGAACTGTCAGCAGGACCCATTGCCTACGAGGACACAGCAGGTCCCGGTCCGGTCGTGGTCCTGCTGCATGGGCTGGCGATGGATGGCTCGGTATGGAGCCAGGTCGTCCAGCAGTTACGCCCAGCCCATCGCTGTGTCGTCCCGACGATGCCATTGGGGAGTCACCGCAAGCCGATGCGCAGGGATGCCGATCTGTCAGCATCCGGGCTGGCAAAGCTGGTGGCCGAGTTGCTCCAGGCCCTGGACCTGCGAAACGTGACCCTGGTAGGAAACGATGCCGGTTTTTTCCAGATCACGGCGGGTTTGTATCCAGAACGCCTTGCCCGCTTGGTGCTGACGCCGTGCGAGTCCTTCGAGAACTTCCCACCAGGTCTGCCGGGACGAACCGCCGCAATGGGCGTCAGGATGCCGGGCGGAGCTTTCCTGATGGCGCAGACCCTGCGTTTGCGTCCCCTGCGCCGCCTGCCGCTCACCTTCGGATGGATGGCGAAGCGACCGATTCCCCATCACATGCTCGACACCTGGCTACATCCATTGCAGACCTGCCGGGGAGTCCGCCGCGATCTCACGAAATTCATCCGGACCTCCTCCACCGAGGACATGCTGGCCGCGGCGGATCGCCTCCGGAGCTTTGACCGTCCGGCGCTGGTGATCTGGGCACCGGAAGATCGCGTCAATCCTGCCGCACATGGACGGCGCTGGGCCGACTTGCTGCCACAGGGGCGATTGATCGAGTTCGGCGACAGCTACACCCTCATGCCGCTTGACCAGCCTGACGCATTGGCCCGCGCCATCCGTCACTTCATCCGCGACACCCCACGAAGAAGTGACCGGCAAGCAGCAACGAATAAGGAGCAAGCGATCAGTTCCAATAGGGGGTCATCACGGTGAGCGCGGAGAGTGGCTACCGCATCACGCCGGCCAGGCGGTCTAATGGCCGCTGCGACAGAACCGGCAGCCTTGGATGGGCGCGGAGCGAGACGCATGCGATGTCACATCCGCATCAAAGGCCAGCTGGACTCCTCCTGCCAGGAGTGGTTCGAGAGGCTCGAGATGGTGCATGAGGCGGAGGGCACATCGAAGCTCTTTGGTTCACGTAGAGACCAGACGGCAAGTAGTTGGTTGCCGCCCCTGAAAGCGAAAGGTGTCCGATGAAAGTCATCGCGCATGGCAACAATCTGTATCAACTCAGCTACCTCGGCTTCGTCAATTGCTATCTGGTGCGCGAAGCAGACGGCTTCACCCTGGTGGACTCGGCGATCAAAGGCTGTGGCAAGGCCATTGTGCGGGCCGCACAAATGCACGACCAGCCCATTGTCCGCCTGCTCCTCACGCACGCTCACGTCGATCATGTTGGCTCCCTTGACGAGCTGCACGATCTCTTGCCGGAGGCGGAGGTGCTGATTACCAGCAGGGAGGCGCGCTTCCTGGCTGGCGACATGGGCCTGGACGTCGCCGAGCCGGTGGATAAGCTGCGTGGCGGCTGGCCCACGGTCACAACCCGCCCCACGCGGACATTAGCGGACGGTGACCGCGTTGGTTCACTGGCGGTGATTGCCTCGCCCGGACATACCCCTGGGCACGCCTCCTTCCTCGATCTGCGCGATCGGAGTCTGATTGCCGGGGACGCCTTCCAGACCCTTGGAGGAGTGGCGGTTTCGGGGACGTGGGTTCCGCTCTTCCCGCTGCCGGCGATGTCAACCTGGCATAAACCCATGTGCCTGGAGAGCGCCCGGAAGCTGCGGACGTTGGCGCCCACCCGGATGGCCGTAGGCCATGGGCGTGTCCTGGAGCAGCCTCTGACCGCCATGGACCGCGCCATCGCCGCGCTCGCTCGCGAGCTGGAGCGCAACCGACAGCGCCGTGTCGCGTAGCGGAAGGCCCGTGCGCAGCACCTCAGGAGGCGAGATGCCGCCGCTGATGCGCGCGCTGATCCGTGTCAGCCGGCGTAGCGCTGAGTGATCTCGTCCCAACGTGGCGGCGGACCGGGCAGCGGTGCCGCCGAGGACATGTGCAGGGCATCGAGCAGCAGCGCCAGATAGCGGTGGCGGAGCTGGCGGCTGCGGGTCTCGTCGCCGGCGTGGATGGCTTGCAACTGCTCGAAGATCAGCGAGAGGTCACCCACCTCGATCTCGGCGCGCAGGGCGCCCGCCGCCCTGGTGCGGTCGAGGAGCCGCTGCGTGGCGTCATGCGCGGCGCGGCCCAGGCGGTGCAACTCCTGCGTGGCAGTGAAGCGCCCGGCGAAGCGCTGCGTCAATGAGCCGGTGCCTTCATCCAGGCCGTGGCGCATGAAGCCGGCGAAGCTGGTCCAGGGGTCGCCCTCGTCGGCCAGCGCGGCGTCCACCGCCGCGATGTAGCGCCGCAAGGCATCGAGCGACAGCCGCTGCAGGAGGTCGTCCTTGCTGGGGTAGCGGCGGTAGAGCGCGCCGATCCCGACACCGGCACGCTCGGCGACCGCGGCGATGGGTGCCTCGGGGTTGGCAGTGAAGACGGCGCGCGCGGCGTCGAGGATGCGCAGGTCGTTGCGGGCCGCCTCCGCCCGCCGGCCGCTCAGCGGCGTTGCTGAGGTTGTCGCCATGTGCCATCATCTCCAAGCGCAGTTTTGTCAGACCTTGAACGGAAGATTCCGTTCTGGTATACTCTAACACACCGGAACAGAACATTTCGTTCCGCAAATTGCACGGGGCCACAGAGAGGAGTCTCCATATGGCCGAGCACGACGAGCCGCAGACCGCGGCGACCACCACGGCGACCGGCACTGAGGGCGCCACTCCTACTGATGCCACCATCAGCCCCTTCCACATCGCGATCCCCCAGGCCGACCTGGACGACCTGCGCGAGCGGCTGGCGCGCACGCGCTGGCTCGATGCGGCTGAGGAGGCCGCCGGTTGGACCTACGGCATCGATCTGGGCTACATGCGCGAGCTTGTGGACCACTGGCGGCACCAGTACGACTGGCGTGCCCATGAGGCGGCCCTCAATAGCTTTGCCCAGTTCAAGGCGCAGGTGGACGGCGTAGGCGTCCATTTCATCCACGAGCGTGGCAAGGGTCCCAATCCCACACCGCTGCTCCTGCTCCACGGCTTCCCCGACTCCTTCTATCGCTACCATAAGGTCATCGAGCGGCTTACCGATCCCGCGCGCTTTGGCGGCGACCCGGCTACCGCGTGCGACGTGATCGTGCCCTCGATCCCCGGCACCGGCTTCTCCGATCGTGTCACGCTGGATGACGACGCGAACGCCGACCTCTTCGCCAAGCTGATGACGCAGGTGCTCGGATACCCGCGATTCGTCTCGGCCGGCGGCGACCACGGGGCCATCATCACGCAATCGCTGGCACGGCGCCATCCTGAGCTGCTCCTCGGCATCCATCTCACCGATGTCGGCTACCCCGATCAAACGACCGACTTCTCGACCCTCTCGCCGCCTGAGATCGAGATGGCGCAGTGGGTTCAGCAGTGGTTCATGGCGGAGGGGATCGGCGTGAACATGGTGATGGCGACCAAGCCGCAGACCCTCGCCTATGGCCTCAACGACTCGCCCGCCGGGTTGGCCGCCTGGCTGATCGGCTACGGTAGCAGCGGGCAGAAGGGCAAAGCGGAGTTCAAGACGCGGTTCAGCGCCGATGAGCTGCTGACGAACGTCACCATCTACTGGGTGACCGGGACCATCAACTCGGCCGTTCGCGCCTACTTCGCCAACGCGCATGTCGCCGGTGGGGGATCGGTGGGCAAGAGCTCGTCGGTGCCAGCAGCCGTTGCCCACTGCCCATACGATCCACCCCTGCCGCGCGAATGGGCCGCGCGGCAAGTCAATCTTGTGCGCTTTACCGAGTTCCCGCGCGGCGGGCACTTCATGGCATGGGAGGAGCCTGAGCTATACGCCCAGGATGTACAGCAGTTCGTCGGCGAACTGCGCGACTCACAGACCGCGGGATGAGGTGATATCCGCGCGTTCTTCCGCACCTTACGGTAATGCGGTGGCTGCGGCGCTGCTCAGCAGTGGCGCTGCGGCTCGCAAGCCCGTTCAGTACATTCGTGAAGGGAGAACCTTTGCCATGAGCGACGACACCACCATCCACCCCTTCCGCATCAACGTTCCGCAGGCCGACCTGGATGACCTGCACGCGCGGTTGGCCCACACGCGCTGGCCTGGCGAGCTGCCCGGCGTGGGCTGGACCCGCGGTGTGCCGCTGGAGTACCTCAAGGAGCTGGCCGAGTATTGGCGTACCGGCTACGACTGGCGCGCCTGGGAAGCCAAGCTCAACGCGATCCCGCAGTTCACGACCGAGATCGACGGCCAAACCATCCACTTCCTGCACGTCCGCTCGCCAGAGCCGAATGCATTGCCGCTGGTCCTGACTCACGGCTGGCCCGGCTCGGTGGCGGAGTTCCTTGACGTCATTGGTCCGCTGACCGATCCCCGCGCCCACGGCGGCGACCCCGCCGACGCCTTCCACGTGGTGATCCCTTCGATTCCGGGCTTCGGCTTCTCTGGGCCGACACATGAGGCGGGATGGAATACGACCCGCGTTGCAGGAGCATGGGCCGAGCTGATGCGGCGTCTCGGCTACCAGCGCTACGGCGCCCAGGGCGGTGATATGGGCGCCCTGATCGCGCCCGACCTGGGTCGCGGCGACCCGGAGCATGTCGTCGGGGTGCATGTCAGCGCCGCAACGTTTGGGTTCATCCCATTTGGGCCGGTGGATCCGGACGAGCTGGCGACCTTCACCGATGCCGAAAAGCGGTGCCTGGAGCGCCTCAATCGCTTCTTGACCGAGGGGAACGGGTACTTCCAGATTCAGGCGACCCGGCCGCAGACCCTGGCGTATGGGCTGACAGACTCGCCGGCCGGACAGTTGGCCTGGATCGCGGAGAAGTTCAACGAATGGACCTATCCTGGGACAGAGCTGCCTGAGCAGGCTATTGACCGCGACCACATCCTCACCAACGTGATGCTCTACTGGCTCACCGGAACAGCCGGCTCGTCCGCCGACATGTATTACGAGAACATGCATGCGTCGAGCTGGGGCCAGCAGCCAGGCGCCACGCCGACCGGCGTCGCCGTCTTCGCCGAAGACGTCGCTATCCGCCGCTACGGCGAGCGGGGCAACAACATCGTCCACTGGACGGATTTCGAGCGCGGCGGTCACTTCGCCGCGATGGAGGCGCCTGACCTGCTCGTCGGCGACATTCGCGCGTTCTTTCGCCCGTTGCGTTGACACCGCATAGTCCGCGGCGCAGGCAGCGGTGCCGGCGCCGCGGGCAAGCTGCGATCCATGCGAGCCGATCGGCGGGCGACAGGAATGAGGAGAGGCATGGCGACACGATCCTCAGCGAAGTCTGTATCGGTACGTCGTAGCGGGAGCGCATCGAGTGAGGTGCTCAGCCGGCACGCACTCAATCGCGCCCTGCTCGCGCGCCAGATGCTGTTGCGGCGCGTGGAGCTACCCGCCGCCGAGGTCATCGAGCGGCTGGTGGGCATGCAGGCGCAAATACCCAATGCGCCGTACGTCGGCCTCTGGTCCCGGCTGGAGGACTTCCACCCAGACGAGTTGGTCCGGCTCATCAACGAGCGGCGCGCGGTGCGGATCGCCCTGATGCGCTCGACCATCCACCTCGTCACGGCGCGCGACTGTCTGGCGCTGCGCCAGGTGATCCAGCCGCCGCTCGACCGCGATCTGTTCCGCAACAGCACCTACGGTCCGCTGATCGCCGGCATCGACATGCCGGCGCTGATCGCCGCCGGCCGCGCGCTGCTCGACGAACGGCCGCGCACGCCCAAGGAGCTGGGCGCGCTGCTGCATGCGCAGTGGCCCGACCGCGACGCCACCGCGCTGGCCTATGCCATGCGCAATCAGGTGGCGCTTATCCAGGTGCCACCGCGTGGCGTCTGGGGCAAGAGCGGGCAGACGCGCTACGCCACGGCTGAATCGTGGCTCGGCCAGCCGCTCGCGGACGACCCCACGCCAGACGCCGCGATCCTGCGCTATCTGGGGGCGTTCGGTCCGGCCAGCGTCGCCGACGCGCAGACGTGGTCGGGCGTGCCGGGGCTGCGCGCGGCCTTTGAGCGGCTGCGCCCGCAGCTGCGCGGCTTCCGCGACGAGCGCGGCACCGAGCTATTCGACCTGCCCGACGCGCCGCGGCCCGACGCCGATACGCCCGCGCCGGTGCGCTTCCTGCCCGAATACGACAATGCGCTCTTCTCGCACGCCGACCGCACGCGCATCATCGCCGACGAGCATCGCAGGTTCATCAATGAAAATCGGCTGGGCATCCGCACCGTGCTGATAGATGGCTTCGCCCACGGCATGTGGAAGATTACGGGCGAGCGCGGGACCGCAACACTGACCGTCGAGCCGTTCGTGCCCCTCGCGGCTGAGGAGCGCGACGCGGTGGCCGAGGAGGGCGTCCACCTGCTCACCTTCGCCGCGCCGGATGCTGGTGCGCGCGACGTGCGGTTCGCGCAGATCGCTTGAGAGGGGCATCGCGACTGGAGGTGCGGGCACATGGACATGATCGCCCTGCGAGCGGCGATTGGACGCGATGACACGCTGGCAACCGCACATGCTCAAGCCGAGGCTACTATGGATGGTCTGCATATTGACGAGATTTGGGCAAGCATCCTCGACGCCAGTGCTGAGGTGATCGAAGACTATCCGAGCGACCCACGGGGACCGAGTTGTCTCATACTGAGCAGTGTCCTGGGCGACCCATACATTCAATCATTGGCTTTCCATCGAAGCGGCATGCGGCGCAGCGCCACCTTTCGGCCATCGCGGTCATGATCACTCTCTACCGCCCTGACCTGCGACCGCACGCGTCGTCTGGCGATTTCCGAACGTGGCTCCCACAGCCCTGAGCGCAAGGTGAGGTGCGGTGAGGTGCGGTATATTGATGCGGACCAGGAATGGAGGCTGACAATGGCAACGCTCGCCGAGAAGCTGGCTGGATTGCAGTGCCCGCGCTGCGGCCGCGAGGACACATACGCCATCCGTGATGTGGAGTACACGGCGCGTGTGGGCCATGATACGGTCACGGTAATAGTGATGGCCGGAGTCTGCACAAACTGCGGTGAAACCGTCTTTGACAGCGCGGCCACGAAGAGCATTGAGGTCGCCGTAGACAAGCTCCGCAGCGGACACACGGACGGCCTCATCCATGCTGGCGAGGCCTATGAGGCGCGCTAAGAGACCGGCGACCTTGGACTCGTGCGCTGGAGCTCGAGCATCTACGGCAGCAGCGCGTAGCCCGGGCCGGTGAGGAAGTCTGTGAAGGTGTCGCTCTCGGTCAGCTCGTCGAAGAGCTTGGCGGCCTCGGTGAACTTGCCCTCAGAAAACGCCTCCGCACCCAGCGTCTCGCGCAGCTTCGCCAGCTCCTCGTCGCGCAGCGTGCGGTACATGTCGAGCGTCACCTTGCGCCCGTCGTTGAGGATGCCGCGGCCGTTGCGGATCCACTGCCACACCTGAGCGCGCGAGATCTCGGCGGTGGCGGCGTCCTCCATCAGGTTGTTGATCGGTGCCGCGCCCTGCCCGCGCAGCCAGCTCGCGATGTACTGGATGCCAACGCTGATATTAGTGCGCAGGCCGCCCTCGGTGATCGTGCCGTTGGGGATCACCAGCAGATCGGCGGCGCCGACCTCCACATCCGGGCGCTTGCGAGCGATCTGGTTGGGCTGCGGCATGATGCGGTCAAAGACCTCGGTCGCCACCGCTACCAGCCCCGGATGCGCCACCCAGGTGCCGTCGTGGCCGTCGGTCGCCTCACGCAGCTTATCCGCCCGCACCTCGTTGAAGGCCTTCTCGTTGAGCGCGGCGTCGCCCTTGACGGGGATGAAGGCCGACATGCCGCCAATGGCCTGCGCCTCGCGCCGGTGACAGGTCTGGATGCACAGCAGCGTATAGTTGCGCATGAAGTCCACCGTCATCGTCACCTGGGCGCGGTCGGGCAGGATGAACTCAGGGTTGGCGCGGCGCTTCTTGATGGCGCTGAAGATGTAGTCCCAGCGGCCGCAGTTGAGGCCGGCTGAGTGCTCGCGCAGCTCGTAGAGGATCTCGTCCATCTCGAAGGCCGCCGGCAGCGTCTCGATCAGCACCGTCGCCTTGATGGTGCCGCGCGGGATGTTCAACTCGTCCTGCGCCAGCTCGAAGACCGAGTTCCACAGCCGTGCCTCCAGGTAGCTCTCGATCTTGGGCAGATAGAAATACGGGCCTGTGCCGCGCGCGAGCAGGTTCTGCGCATTGTGGAAGAAGTAAAGGCCGAAATCGAACAGGCTGCCCGACACTGCCTGGCCGTCCACCAGCATATGCTTTTCGGGCAGATGCCAGCCGCGCGGGCGCACCAGCAGCACAGCGATCTGCTCGTTGAGGCGGTATTCCTTGCCCTCCGGGCTGGTGAAGTGGATGCCGCGATCGACGGCGTCGCGCAGGTTGATCTGGCCCTGAATGCAGTTGTCCCAGGTAGGCGAGTTGGCGTCCTCGAAGTCGGCCATGAAGACCTTGGCACCGGAGTTGAGGGCGTTGATCACCATCTTGGCATCCGACGACGGCCCCGTGATCTCGACACGCCGGTCGTGCAGGTCGGCCGGGATCGGCGCGATCTGCCAGTCACCGGCGCGCACGTTGGTGGTCTCCGGCAAGAAGTCCAGCTCGACGCCGCCGTTGAGCGCGTTCTGGCGGTCGGTTCGGCGGCGCAGCAGGGCCTCTCGCGAGGGACCAAAGCTGCGCTGGAGCTTGGCGACGAAGGCCAGCGCCGCGGGGGTGAGGATCACGGCGTATTCGGGGGGCACGGGGGCGGTGATCTCCACGCCCGCCGGCAGCTCGGAAGATGACGCGCCCGACATCGCTCTCTGCCTCCTGCTCGATAGGGACGGTGCATAAATCGGCGGCAGGCAGCCGGCGGTTGAAACCGCGCCTGGTTGGCCCGCAGCCACAAAACTCGCCTGCGCGGGTTAGGGACGGGTGGGATGATGCGCCCCAGGGGCACACATTGTGATCGGCGCAGCAGGCGGTCTAAAGCACCGCGGAAAATCCCGGTGCGCCAGCATGTGCATCTGCTGCCGCGAATCACTGGAATCTGGTCTGAGTGGCATCGCGGGCGGCGGGAAATCAGCAGCCACGTGCTTGCAAGCGTAGCATGGGCCGTCGCTCTGGCGCAACGCGATCTCGCAGTGCCGCACAGGGCGTCCACCGAACGGCACTACCCATCCCAACCTCTGCGCACTCTGCGGCTGCTCTCTTCTCCGCGAACTCCGCGTTCCTCGCTCCCCGCGTGCTACTCGTTGCCCGGTTCCTCGTCTATGGCGGCAAGGCGCTCGGCTTGGTCGGAGGTGATCAGCGCGTCGAACAGCGCGTCGAGGTCTCCGTCGAGCACGCGCGGCAAGTTGTGGGTCGTCAGGTTGATGCGATGGTCGGTGATGCGGTCTTGCGGGAAGTTGTAGGTGCGAATCTTCTCGCTGCGGTCGCCGGTCTGCACCTGCGAGCGGCGCGCGGCGCCCAGCTCGGCTGCGCGCTTCTGCTGCTCCAGGTCCCACAGCCGCGAGCGCAGCACACCCAGCGCCTTGGCCTTGTTTTTGATTTGCGACTTCTCGTCCTGGCAGGTCACCACCAGCCCGGAGGGCAAGTGGGTGATGCGCACAGCGGAGTCGGTGGTGTTGACGCTCTGGCCCCCGTGGCCGGTCGAGCGATACACGTCCACCCGCAGGTCTTCGGGCCGGATCTCGATCTCGACCTCCTCGGCCTCCGGCAGCACGATCACCTTGGCCGTCGAGGTGTGGATGCGCCCCTGCGCCTCGGTGGTAGGCACGCGCTGCACGCGATGCGTGCCACCCTCGAACTTCAGGCGTGAATAGGCGCCCCGCCCGCGCACCTCGAAGACGACCTCCTTGAAGCCGCCGACGCCGCTCTCATTGGTGTCGAGCACCTCGACGTTCCAGCGATGCCGGTCGGCGTAGCGGGTGTACATGCGGAACAGATCGGCGGCGAAGAGGCCCGCTTCGTCGCCGCCGGCGCCAGCCTGGATGGTGACGATGGCGTTGCGCTCGTCCATGATGTCTTTGGGCAGCAGCGCGACCTTGATGTCGGCCAGCAGGCGCTCCTCGCGGGCGCGGAGCTGCTCCTGCTCGTCGCGCGCCAGCTCGCGCAGCTCCGGCTCCAGGCCGTCGTTGAGCATAGCGTCGGTCTCGGCGAGCTGCTTGCGCACGTCTTGCAGCGCGCGGTAGGCGTTGACGGCCGGCGCCAGCTCGGCGGACTCGCGGCCGTAGCGTTGCAGCGCGGCGGGATCGGCGGCGGTTTCGGGCAGCGCCATGAGGTGGTTCAGCTCGTCGTAGCGGCGGGCCAGCGCAGCGAGCTTGTTGTCGAGATTCATCGGTCTATCAGGCTCCTTTGGGGCGATGACGTTTCAGATGCAGCAGTGACGGCGGGCACGGCGACGCCCCATCCACAGGCGGCACACGGGCCACCAGGATAGGGCGCTCGAACGGTCGCGTCGCTACAGCTTCTCGTCGCCGCCGGCCTGCTCAGCGCGCAGCATCCGCTCGTGCTGGAACGCCTGGAGCAGTCCCAGCAGCAGCGAGCCAAGCAAGGTCCCGATCAGCACGATCTCCATCGTGCTCATGCGAATCGCTCCGCGCCGGTTCATGGGCAATCTCCTCCCGCGCGACGGCCCGCGTTGGTCCGGGCATCCACACGCGCACGCATACCCCTGTAGTATATCCCATGCGCGGGGCCGCCTGCTGATCTGGTGAGATGGCACCTCGCACCATCAGTCGTCCTACAATCCGTGACGAGACCATGCGGAGGGCCGCGCTACGAGTGAATGCAAGACACCGCAGGGTCGCGCACGCGAGCAAAGGAGCGCATCCGTGGAATACCGGCGATTGGGCGATGCGGGGATGAAGGTGAGCGCCGTCGGCTTCGGCGGCTGGATCAACTACGGCGAGGGCAAGGTGCCGCAGGATGCCGCGCGGCAGGCGGTTGAGGCGGCGCACGAGAGCGGCATCAACTACTACGACCTGGCCGACATCTACGGGCATGGCAAGGCCGAAGAGCAGATGGGCGCGATGCTCGCCCGCTACCCACGCCACACGCTGGTGATCGCCACCAAGGTCTACTGGCCGATGAGCGAGGACCCCAACGACCAGGGCCTCTCGCGCAAGCACATCTTCGAGAGCATTGATAAGAGCCTCAAGCGCCTGGGCACCGACTACGTAGACATCTACTACGCCCACCGGCCCGACCCCGAGACGCCGATCCTTGAGACCGCCCGTGCGATGAACGATCTGATCCGCACGGGCAAGGTGCTGTACTGGGGCACGTCGGAGTGGAGCGAGGAGCAGCTTCGCACCGCCTACGACCTCTGCGTCGAGAATATGATCGTCCCGCCGCAGGTGGAGCAGCCGCAGTTCTCGATGCTCTACCGCGAGCCAGTGGAGACCGCGATCCTGCCGCTGGCGCGCGGGCGAGGGATGGGCGTCGTCGCCTGGTCGCCGCTGGCGCAGGGCATGCTCACCGGCAAGTACGACCAGGGCGTTCCGCAGGGCAGCCGCTTCGCGAAAGAGGACTGGGCGAAGCAACGCTTCTTCAACGAGCGGAACGCCGAGAAGGTGCGGCAGCTCAAGCCGATCGCCGAGGAGCTGGGCATTACCCGCGCGCAGCTTGCCATCGCCTGGATCCTGGCGCAGAAGGGCGTGAGCAGCGCGATCATCGGCGCGACGCGGCCCGAGCAGGTGCGCGAGAACGTCGCCGCCGCCGGCATCCAGCTCTCTGCCGACGTGATGCGGCGCATCGAAGACGTGCTGTCATAGGCGGCACGCCATCGGCCGCCGCGGCGCCCACGCGCAGGCTGCGGCGCGCCGGTAAGCCCCGATTTCTCCCGCCCCGAGCTATGAAGTGGCATGTGCCTCGCCTTGCCTCGCCTCTGGGCGTCTGGAGTCAGGGAACATGACAAATGGCCGCCACCGGTTGCCCGATAGCGGCCGTGAACGTGAATGAGCGGACTACGCGTGAGCCGCGCACCTGCACGGCTCACCGGGTTGGGTCAGCGCAGGACTCACGCCGGGCAAGGATTGTTGCCGAGCGTGTTGTGGAAGGTCTCGTAGATCCCTTGCGTCGTATTGCCGGCCGCCGGATAGATCTGCTCCTGCAAGCCGCCGTACTCCGCCGCGGAGGTGCCGCCAAACGTGTTGGTGGTGCCTGGGATCTGCGCGCCGCCCTCCTGCCAGACACAGGCCCCATTCATCGTGCCCGTCGTGTAGATCGGGTAGAAGCTGGCGCCGTTGGGCGGATTGATGCATCCCGTGCCGGGGCTGGGATCGGACGGGTTGTACACATGCCGCTGGCAAGCATTGTTGGACGAGGTATCTGCCCCCTCGATGCGCGGCAGGTTGGTCTCGAAGGCCACCTGGCTGTAGTTCTTGTTGCCGTTGAAGAGCGGGCTGGTGAATATGATCGGGCTGGCATGCAGCGTCGCGTCGGTGGAAGGATCAGTCCCCGGCCACGTTCGCTGGTACTCCGGCCCGTCGAAGTCCCCATCGGTCCCCACGCATCCAGTGAGCTGCTGTGCGGTGCCGCCGACCGGCAGCGTGAAGCAGGGAGCCTCGTCGCCATCGTTGCCGCCCGGCGGTGGGTCAGTCGCGCCCGAGTTGGCGCACTTTCCGTTGCCGGTGATGCTGTCGCAGAACTCGAAGTGGCCAATCTCATCCGAGTAGGCCACATTGTACGAGTGCGCCGCCCACAGCACACGGGTGGAGGGGCTGGACGTGCTGAACATCGGATGGAAGGCGTAGGGCTGATCCGTGCAGCTCGACGCCGATGGCTGGTAGAGCGGATGGCCGAAGCCATTGGCAATACTGGCCGTCATGGAGCCAGTCTGCCCGGTCGTATGATCGGTGATCACCACCTGGAAGCCAGCAGCGGTGTCGTGCATGTCCACCGAGAGCGCGTCGCCTGAATTCATTTCCAGCGTATCGGCCGTCGTCTCGAAGGTGGCCAGCGTCTGGCGCAGCGGGTCGGCGGGTGCCTGCGAGTGCCCGCTCTTGGTGATGATGGCGTAGTTGACATACTCCTCGCCGGCGGCGTTGAGACACGCGGAGTTGTTCAGCGCCCCGGTGTTTGCGTTCTGCGAGAAGCTGTCAATGTTGAGCGCGGCGCACCACTGGGTGTTGTCCGGGCCGCAGCTCACGCCGGTGCCCACGTTGCCCCAGTTGGGCGGATAGAACTGCATCTCCATGAATGCGGTGCCCGGCGTGTTGCCCATATAGTTGGGCTTGGAGGAGTCGGTGCCGGTGAAGATGTTGGAGTCACTGTCGGGGGTGCAGGTCGCCCCGGGGTTGGGAGCTGACTGGTTGTCGCACAGCGCCATGCCGAACCAGAACGCCGGATGCAGCTGGAAGTTCCAGGTGCCGCCGCTGCCGTCCTGCGCCGGGGGAGTTGGCGGATCTTTGGGCAGGGTAAGCTGGTAGAGGTTCGAGTTGCCCGAACCGGCTTTGTTCGAGTAGAACAGCAGCGATGGCTCGTCATGGCCGGTGTACTGGCCCGCGTAGTTCCATGCGTCGGTTGTCTCGGTGCATAGCTGCGGGCGAGTCGTGCAGAATGGCTGCCTGGTCGGTGCTGCTTTGACCGTCTTGGGCGCGCGGATGATGTTCGCGGCCGCGAGGCCAAGGACGATCACGAGGGCGGCGATGCCGCAGAGGATGATCTGTAAACGTCTGCCGAATGGGAACCGCAAAGGCATACCTGTTGTCCCTTCCGTGCATGTCCGAACGGAACGCGCCGAGCGCGCCCGCTCGACCTGCGGGATGCCTCCATCGCGCGCCGGCGCCCGCTCTGCTCGCGGTCGCGCGGGTGATGCGATGGGAAAGACTGTCGGGAACCAGAGTTACGCGCCTTGGGATGGTGCGTGAGCGCCTGCTGAAATGGAGGGCGCGCAGCGCGTTTTGCCGCCTCCTCTCTAATCCACCACACGTCACGGGCTAAGTTGGATGCCGGGGCCGCCGTCCGGCGTCCGCCGTGCTCCCCCGGTGCTTGCTACTGTACCAGAGCGGCCCTCCCTGCGCTAGTACAGGACGTACTACCTGGTATATCCGCGTGCGATCAATCCACCAGCCGCCACACCTCGCCCGCGCCGCTGCCCTCGCGCGCGGCACAGCCCTCGCGCTCCAGCTTGAGCAGGTGCGCCGTCACCGATTGCGCGGCCATCGGGTGCAGGCGTGGGTCCACATCGGCATATATCTCGGCGACCAGCGCGTCCACCGTACGCGGCCCTCCCGCCAGCCCGGCGACGATCTGGTCCTCGCGCATCTGGCGGTGGGCGAGGTATTCGTCCAGCAGCGCGGCGGGATCCGCAATCTCAGGCCCGTGCGCCGGCAAGATGAGCCGCATCGTAGGGGCGTCCGGTGGACGCCTGCTGCTCCCGGTGGTCGGTGGACGCCCGCTCGCCGCCGCCTCCGGTGGACGCTCAGCCAGCGCGCGCAGCCGCCGCAGCGAGGCCAGATAGTCTAGCAGGTCGCCCTCCGGCGGAATGATCACCACCGTCCCTACGCCGGCCACCAGGTCGCCGGCGAAGAGCGCGCCGCTGTCTTCGAGCAGGAAGCACAGGTGATCGAAGCGGTGGCCGGGGGTGTACAGCGCGCGGATCGCCCGGCTGCCCAACAGGAACACCTGGTCGTCGGCCAGCGTCGCGTCGGCGTCGGGTACCCCCTCGCGGCTGAAGGCCAGCACCGGCGCACCGGTCAGCGCGCGCAGGTGCGCCGCGCCCGCGACGTGGTCGGGGTGGCCGTGCGTGATGAGGATGGCGCGCAGGCCGCCGTGCCGCTCGGCCGCCGCGACGATGCGCGCGAGGTGGCCGGCGTCGTCGGGACCGGGGTCGATCGCTACGCAGCCGGTCTCCTCAGCGTCGCTGACGACGAAGGTGTTGGTGCCAGGGCCGGTCATGAGCGAGGGGTTGGGCGCCAGCAGCAGCTCGACGCCATCGGGCAGAGGCATGGTGGGGATCACTCCTCGTCAGGCAGCACGATCACGGCGCGACCATCGCGCTGGACGATGCGCGGCTGGATCGTGCGCGGCGTCGTGCCCGCGAAGCGCGCGCGGGCCTCGTCGAGATTGCCCAGGCCAGTCAGCGCA
Source organism: Ktedonobacterales bacterium (assembly GCA_036376595.1). Taxonomy (GTDB): domain Bacteria; phylum Chloroflexota; class Ktedonobacteria; order Ktedonobacterales; family JADMIN01; genus SMAG-U1939. Next base: position 38,327 of record DASVAA010000004.1, read on the forward strand.
CGGAGCTGATGGATGGTGGCGAAGACGAGCGGGAAATCGCCGGCCTCGAAGCGCGCCAGCGCGTCTTCGGGCCGAATCCACACGCCCGCGGTGGTCTCGATCTGGTCGTGCGCCGCCTGTTGGCTCGCGGGCATCGCCGCGAGGAAGAAATGCGTGTCGAAGCGCTTGGGCAGCGGCTCCGGCGTGATCCAGTGCGCCCAGTGCAGCAGCTCGGCGGTCGCCAGGGTCACGCCGAGCGCCTGAGCGATCGCGCCGGTGGACGTCTCGTGCCGGTTGAGCGCCGCGCGCAAGGCGGTCAGTCGCGGCAGTTCATCGGGCGCGAAGCTGGCGAGTTCGCCCAGGCGCTCGGCGAGCAGCACGCCGGCCTCCTCGAAGCACTCGCGGATCGCGGCGACGCGAAAGCCGGTGCCAAGCGCCGTCGGGCCGTCGGGGGCGCCGTCACAGATGCCCGGTGCCATTTCGGCCTCGGCGTCGTCGGCGCCAACAGAGCCGCCGGGGAACACAAACGCGTCGGGTACGAACTCACTGCGCACATGCCGGCGCACCATAAAGACCTCAATGCCTGCCGTATTGGGTGCATCCGTCGAGGGCGAGCGGGCGGGGCGCGCGAGCACGACCGCCGACGCGGGACGCGGCGTGACCGGAGCCGGAGTGGACATGGAACCTCCCAATGTGGGGATAGTGTTGTTGATCCGATGGTATCATACTGAAAACAGGGGAACGGCAACGACGCCGGACCAGGCGGTGGGAGAGGCGTACCCGCGGCGTTGACGGGCGCGAGCCGGCCCACTATACTCGCGGCAACGCGAGCCGCCAGGACGCGCACCGGGCGCGGGCGGCGAGGGGCAGATGCGCGGGGGTGGGGAGCAGCGTCCAGACGGGCGAGGGGACGCACGACACCTGCCCACGCGGCGGCCGAGGATGATCAGCGTATGACGCCAGGAGCGAACAACCCACTGCCGCTGGGCACGGTCGTACATGAGCGCTATCGCATCATCGCGGTGGTTGGGCGCGGCGGACTGGGCACCGTCTATCAAGTCACCGATGTACTCTTTGGCAAACAGAACGTCTACGCGCTCAAAGAGCTGATCGACCAGTCGCCGGGGGCGCGCAAGCAGTTCGAGCTGGAGAGCCAGTGGCTCCAGTCACTCGACCACAACAATATCCCCAAGGTGCGCGAGCACTTCGAGTGGCAGCGCCGCCTGTACCTCGTGATGGATTTCGTGGACGGCGAGAACCTCGAGCAGAAGCTCGTGCGCGTCGGAGTCCGCGGCCTGGCGGAGGCGCAGCTCATCGGCTGGATCGTGCCGATCTGCGGCGCGCTGCACTACCTGCATACTCGCCTGCCGCCGATCCTGCACCGCGACGTGAAGCCCGCCAACATCATCGTCACGCCCGCGGGGCATCCCGTGCTGGTGGACCTGGGCATCGCCAAGGAGCATCTTCCCGGCGCCAACCAGACGCTGACCTTCGTGCGCAAGGCCGGTACGGAGGGTTACGCCCCGCCGGAGCAGTACGCCGCTGGCGGGCAGACCGGGCCATGGTCCGACGTCTACGGACTAGGCGCGACGCTCTATCACCTCGTCACCGGCCGCGTGCCGCCCACCGCGGTCGAGCGCGTGGCGCTGGATCGCAAGCTGGTGCACCCGCGTGACCTCAATGCAGCGGTCTCGCCGCAGCTCGACGCAATCATCTGCCGCGCGCTGGCACTGCGCCCGGCGGAGCGCTTCCCTTCGATGGTCGAGTTCGCTCAGGCGCTTTCGCCGGGCAGCGGCGCGAAGATCGCCGCGCACGCGCAGGGGGCGCACAGCCCAGCGATCCCGCGCACGCCGCCGGCCGCGCCGTCCTGGCCATCGTACCCGTCGAGCCATCCCTCCGCGCCATCGCTGGCCGCCACGCCCATCGTGTCGTCGCCCTCGCCGGTTCCGGCATCCCCGGCGACACCCATTCCCCGCGCTGGCCTGCCCTCGGGCCGCCTCGGGGGCGCCGAGCGCGCGGGTGGCACGGGGCGCTTCGCGGCGGTGGCCTCAACTACGCGTACACATGGCGCCGGCGATGCCTCGACATCATCGCGTGACGGCGAAGGCGACGGCGTGGACGGCAGCGGGGCTCCGCGTCGGGTCAGCCGGAGGCGAATCATGGTGTTCGCCGGCATCGCCTGCGCGCTGGCCATCCTCATCGGCCTAGGCGCCGTGCTGATCGCCGCCTCCGCGCCGCCGGACCGCTCCTCGCCGGAGGCCGCCGTGAGCGGCTACTATAGCGCGCTGAAGGCGCAGGATTACGGGCGCGCCTGGCAGTATGACGCCGACAGCCGCAACAACTCATCGTCGCAGAGCGAGTACATCTCCGGCCTGCGCTCAGATGACCAGCAATACGGCCATGTCACCGCCTTCATCGTGATGCCCGCGCAGACCGAGAGCGCGACACAGGCGACGGTGCAGGTCAACGTGACCCGCGCCGGACCAAGCGGCCCCGCCACGACGACCTTCACCGTCGCATTGACCCAATACAACGGCGGCACCTGGCTGATCAACAGCATCACCGCGACATGAGGTCTACGGGGAACGCGGAGGTCGCGGAGGATCGCGGAGAAGAGGAGAGAGCTACCGCAGAGGACGCGGAGCAAAGTCAGAGGGTGGGAAGGACGAAGTGGGCGATGGCGATGCGTGCGGGGGCGGTACGCTTCGCGCCGCGGGATTACCCGCGGTTCTTTAGACCGCCAGCCTGCCCACGGCGGCACGTGCCCAGCGCGTAAACAGTCGCGCCTACCCTGCCTCAGGCGTAGCGGTCTGGTCCGGCTCGTAGTAGGGGTCGGGCTGGCGCACGCGGAGCTGCCCATCGGCCACGCGGCGCTCGGCGTCGGCGCGTGTCTGGGCGCGCAGTCGGCGGCGGTGGCTGCGCACGCGGCGATGGATGTGCAGACCCCCGCCGCCGATGGCCAGGATCAACAGCAGCGTCACATAGACCACCGGCGCGGAGATGTAGTCAATGAGATCGGCGAGGATCGCGGCAATGAAATGCAGCTCGCGTTGCAGCAGCACGCCGAGATAGAAGAAGACCGTGGACCAGATGACGGCAGCGATGGCGCAGGTCTGGGCGTACTCGCGGTATGGCAGGCCGGAGAGACCGGCGATTACGGTCGTAGGGATGCGCAGGCCGGGGATCAGGCGTCCCAGTACAATCGCGATGCGCCCCCGCTTGAGGAACCAGCGCTCGATGCGATCGAGCCGGTCGGGGTGCAGGTGCAGATATTTGCCATAGCGCTGCAGAAACGGCCGCCCGCCACGACGCATGACGGCATAGAGGATGGACGAGCCGATGAATACCGCCAGACTCGCCAGCCCGATCACGCCGACGTCATAGAGCAGCGTGCGATGAGGCTGCAATCCCGCGATCATCACCAGCGTATCGCCGGGAATGGGGATCGGGATGCCAGCTTCCTCGATCAATACCAGCAGGAAGAGCGCCGGGAGCTGGTGGGCGTGGTAGAAGTTGAGGAGCCACTGCGCAAGCTCCTGAATCAGCTCCAACATGGCTTCCGCTCCGTCGCCTCCGAGCGCCGTTCATGTGCGCGTCATGTGCCTACGCGCATCGTATGCCGCGTCGGGAGACGTTGGCAAGCGCCATGCCGACTCGGTGAAACGGGTGATACTCGTCTCAGGCGAACGGGAGCGGCGGGCTGGCGGATGAATCCGCGCCTGGGACCCACCGGCCGCAAAGCCTGCCTGCGCGGGCTAGGGAGTCGGCTGGCAGGCTCATCAGGCGAGCGGGAGCGTGAAGCGGAACTCGCTGCTACTGGGCGGCGCGGTGCTGGTGGATTCGAGCCACAGCCGGCCGCCCATGCGCTCGACCAGGTGCCGGCTGACGTAGAGGCCCAGTCCCAGGCCGGAGAGGTTGCGCTCCTCGGAGCGCGGCGCGCGGTAGAGGTAGTCGAAGATGCGCTCACGGTCCTCGGGGGCAATGCCGATACCATTATCACGCACGGTGACCAGCACCTCGCCAGCGCGCGGCGTGGTAACGTCGATTGTGATCGCACCTCCAAGAGGCGAGTGGCGTGCGGAGTTGTCGATCAGATCACGCAGCACCTGCTCGACCCGTGTCGACTCGCCGGTGACGGTCAGCGGCTGCGCCGGCAGATCGAGCGCAATCGCGTGCTGCGGGTACATCGCCTGGCGGCGCTCGACCGCTGCCCGCAGCGCCGCATCCAGCTCTACCGGCGCTGGCTTCATCAGCAGTGTGCCGCGACGCAGCCGCGAGGCGTCGAGCAGCTCGCCCAGCATCTCGGCGAGGCGCTGGCTCTGCTGCTCGATGGCCTCCGCCGAGCGCATTATCGGCTCGGGCAGCGGCTGCTTGTTCGCCTGGCGCAGCAGGAGCTGGGCATAGCCTTTGATGGCGGTCATCGGGCCGCGCAGCTCGTGCGCCGCCAGCGACATATAGGCGTCGCGCGCGTGCGCCTCGTCACGTGCCTCGGCCGCCAGTTGGCTCGCCGCGATGCCCGCCGCGACGGCCGTCGCCAGCGCGCGCGCAAGCGGCATCCAGCGCGGAACGGGCGGCGCCGCCACGCCCTCGGCCAGGGCGTAGATGGCATAGGTCTCGTGCGGGCCGGCGGCGGCGATCAGGTGGACGCGCGCGGTGGGATAACCCGCCTGCTGGCGCAGTGGTGCCAGCTCGCTCCACAGCATGTCAGTCTGGTCCGGCGCGATGGCGACCGGCCCCTCGCGCAGCTTCGGCAGCAGCGCCTCGGCCTGCGCTGGCGTGATGCCGATGTCGCCGGGCAGATGCGCGCCGGGGAGCGCCGTCCACGCGCCGTTCGGCATACGGACCAACGCGAGACAGTCGTGCGCCGCGGTCAGCGCCCGCAGCTCGCGTGCCCCTGCCCCCAGCAGCGCCGCCAACTCATCCGCGTCTGCCTGCGCCTCGTCTCCGGCAGCTCCGGAGCTGCCAACAGGCGTGCGGGCGTTGGCCGCGTCAACTGGCGGAGCGAAGGCCAGCGCTGGCAGCCCGGCGAGCGCGCGGAAGGCGCGTTGCTGCTCCTCGGTGGCGGCGCGGCGCTCAAGCAGCGCACCCAGTATATCGCCGATCAGGCCCAGCAGGAGGGCATCGGGCCGGGCGGTGGCGGAGGCCAGCTCCACGACAATCGCGCCGAGCAAGGTGTCGCCCGCGGCGATGAGCGGCAGCAGCGTCACCCCAGCCGGACGCGCGATGCTGCGCTCGACCAGCACCTGCCGGTCGGCCCGCTCGCCGAAGCCCAACGTCTCGGTGGAGACCATCTCCGTGCTCAGACGCGGCAGCGCGCCAGCCTGCTCGCGCTCCGCCGCCGCAAGCTGGATCAAGCGGCCGGACGTGGTGGGATCGAGCGCGAAGAGCGCCAGCCGGCGCGCGTTCGGGACAAGCTGCGCCGCACGCTCGACGGCGGAGGTCAAAGCGCGCTCGACGGGGATCGGCGCCACCAACAGGCGTGTCAGGCCGGCGAGGTCGGCGAGCGACGGGATGCCGGCGGCACGGGACGCGGCGGGGCGCGGCGCCGAGGCCGGGGTGGGGGCGGGGGGCGCGTTAGAGAAATCCTCGTGCCGGGGGTTGTCGAGATCGTGCTGCTGGCGCACCGTCCATCCCCCCTTCTGCGCGTTCACGCGGCGCGCCATGTGGGTGCGCAGGATACATGCCAGTCGCCACCGTGCTGGGCCGCGGGTGGATCGGCGCGACCATCCCCTGCGTAGGGGCGTCCGGTGGACGCCCGTGCCTGGCGGTGCCTGGTGGACGCCCGCTGCCCGCCTCTGAACGCCTGCTGCTCGCCTCCGGTGGACGCCCGTCCGGCGGCCCGTGCCACTACCCGCGCCCGTATCACTGCCCGCCCAGCAGCTCGCGGGTGCGCTGCGCGTCGTGGTCGAACTGCGCGATAGCGACCTCGCTCGATGGGTCCTCCACAAGCGCGCGCAGCACCTCCGGCGGCACGGTGATGTCATCCGCGCCGGCCAGCAGCGCCTCGGCCACCTGCGAAGGCGACTTGAGGCTGGCGGCAAGCAGCCGCGTATTCGCGGGCATCGCCTGCCCATGAATCGTATCACGCATCTGCCGGATCGTCGTCGCGGCATCGGTGCCAGCGCGGCGCATGCGGTCGAAGTAGGGGATCAGCCATTCGGCGCCGGCCATCGCGGCGGTGTACGCCTGGGCGAGCGAATAGACGGCGGTGAAGGCGAAGCGCACGGCGGCGGGTCCCAGGCGCGCCGCGGCGGCCAGACCCGCGGTGTTGGCGGGCAGCTTGATGACCACCCGCGCCGAATCGAGCGCCACCAATTGCAGCGCGGCATTGGCGAGCGCCTGCGCATCGGGCGCGGCGGGCTGGATGAAGATCACGCCGTTGCACGCGCCCAGCAGCGCACGCCCAAGCTCCAGCTCGTCTAATCGTTGCCCGCGCTCCACCGCCGCCAGTCGCAACGTGGGATTGGTGGTGACGCCGGCCAGCGGATAGGTCGCGGCGAGCGCGGCGACGTCGTCTACGACCGCGCAATCAACGAACAGCGCCATGCCGGCCCCCTTCTCGTGGGCGCGCCGCCGCGCGCACCTGCTCCACACTCCTCCGCCGCACTGAGCGTGCCGCCGCATGCCGACGGGCAGATCGCAGCGGTGAACTGCCGGCGCGCGCCAACAGGCTGAAGCCCAGGGGAATCACGGGCTGCCACTACGACTTCAGTCGCGCCGCGTGCGCCGGCTCTTGAGAGCCGCGACCCTGGCACTACAACCTGCCGAGCAGCGGGTACTTGTACGGCTTGCCCTCGAAGCCCTGGACTGCAGCATAAATACCAAAGACGATGCGCACGATCGAGATTGCAAACACCAGCACCCACGCGATGGCGAAGCCGCCAACGATGGCACCTGGGATCGAGTAATACTGGCCCGGCACCTCGGTGGAGAAGAAGGTGGCGAAGAACGCGATATAGAACGGCACGATGACGACGAGTGTGATGCCAAACAGGATCAGTTGGAAGAAGAACGCCTGCTTGGCCTGGCGCGAGGCGTAGGGCATGGTGCGCTTGACTGCCAGCCAGACGACCAGCGGCATGATGAGCTGCGCAAAGAAGATGCTCAGATGCGTGAGGCCCGCCAGCACGCGCTCGCCGTCGGGGACGCCGGACGGGTGTGCAGGGGGCGCATAGGGTGCGGCATAGGGCGCATAGCCGTAGCCCGGAGCTGGCACGGTGTAACCTGTAGGCGGGGGTGCATAGGGTGTCCACCCTGGAGGAAGCGCCTGGTAGCCGGTGTAGCCGGGGCGCAGGTCGGGCCGCAGGACGTAGAGTGCCTCCAGAAAGCGACCAGCATCCGGCGGATCAGCCGGGACCAGCGTGCGGTACGTGCCATCGCGCAGGCGCAGCGCGATCGCCGGCACGGGGCGGCCGTCGGGCAGCGGCTGCAGATCGGGGGCGACGGCGACGTACGCCGCCGCCACATCGCCGGGTGCGAGCGTGCCGCTGGGGGTGACGATGCGGCCGGGGTAGAGCGCGAGGTCCCCGCCCTCGCGCAACCCGATGGAGATTATGGGGCTGGCTCCCTGCGCGGTATCCGTCATCTTCAATACGTCCTCATGCTGTGCGCGGAGATGGCCGCCCGTCAACAGCGGCCCGTCGCCACTATAGCACGGGATGCCAACGCGGCACGATCAGAGCCAGCCGGGGACCAAAGCTTATGTGCGAATGCTTTGTCGCATCTCGCTGGTGTGCGCCGCACCGTATGATCTCCAGGCCGCGAAGGCGGCCTTTGTGGCGGCACGCCCCTAGGCGCGGATTCATCCGCCGGCCCTCATGCGCCCTAATCGCGCAGCAGGTTGCGGGCGATGACGACGCGCTGAATCTGGTTGGTACCCTCGTAGATCTGCGTGATCTTGGCGTCGCGCAGCATGCGCTCGACCGGGAACTCCTTCATGTACCCGTAGCCGCCCAGCACCTGGATCGCGTCGTTCGTGACCTCCATCGCCATATCGGAGGCGAAGGTCTTGGCGATCGCCGATTCGCGGCTGAAGCGCGGCACACCGGCGTCCATCATCTCGGCGACATGGTAGATGAGCTGGCGCGCGGCCTCGACCTTGATGTCCATATCGGCGAGCATGAACTGGATCGCCTGATTGGTGGCGATCGGCTTGCCGAACTGCACGCGCTGCTTGGCGTACTGGGCGGCGAAGTCGAGCGCTCCCTGCGCGATGCCCAGCGCCTGCGCGGCGATGCCGGGGCGCGTGCGGTCCAGCGTGCGCAGACCAATCTTGAAGCCCTCGCCCACCTGGCCCAGCAGATTCTCCGCCGGGATGACGCAGTCCTCGAAGACCAGCTCGCCGGTCTGCGAGCCGCGGATGCCCATCTTGTTCTCGATGTTGCCCAGCCGGAAGCCGGGACGGTCGCCCTCCACCACGAAGCAGGTCTGGCCCAGCTCGTTGCCCTCTTCATCCTCGGCGATGGCGAAGACCGTGTTGACGTGCGCGATGCCGGCGTTGGTGATGAAGTGCTTGAGGCCGTTGAGGACCCACGTATCGCCCTTCTTGCGCGCCCGCGTGCGCATCGCGCCAGCATCCGACCCCGACCCCGGCTCGGTCAGCGCGTAGGCCGCCAGCCACTCACCGCTGGCAAGCTTGGGGATGTAGCGCTGCTTCTGCTCTTCGGTGCCGGCCAGCAGGATCGGCAGCGCGCCGAGCTGCTGCACGCAGAGGATCAGGGCCGTGGTGGCGCACGCCTTGGCAAGCTCCTCGATGGTCTTGAGGATCGTCAGCTCGCTGGACCCCAGGCCGCCGTACTCCTCTGGGAAGGGCAAGCCCAGGATGCCCTGTTCGGCCAGCAGCGCCTTCATATCCCAGGGGAACTCGCCCTTGGCGTCAATCTCGGCGGCGCGCGGGGCGACCTTGTCACGGGCCAGATCGCGCACCACGTCGAGCATCATCTGTTCTTCGGACGTTACCTCAACCGCCATCGCGGACGCTCCTTTGCGCTTGCAGCCGGCTCGACGAGGCACACGGGAGGCACACACGCTGGCGAGCCAGGCACTGCCCCGATTATACGAGAGGCGTCCGAAGCAGGTCAAACCGCCATTTCATCGGCAGTTGTGCCGTCTGCCAGGAGTGATAACGGCTCTTTGCTGCACAGGGCCGCAGGTGTTATACTGAGGGCGTCATCAAGTGGAAACGTTTGCGCGAAAAGTGGGTTCTGCCCACTTTTCTTTTGCTTGCGGGCCGATGCGCCAACGTTGCGCGCGGCCAATGGCCGGCACGGTGCGCACCTGCGAGACGCGGCGGAGAACGCTCCCCGCGGGCGGTGCGTCCGGCGCCGCGGCTGGGAGGAGGAAGAGCTATGAGGACGGAATTCCAGGCGGCGATCGCCCAATTGATCCATGAAAAGGGCCTGCCACAGGATGTGGTGATGGAGGCCGTCGCCAATGCCCTCCTGGCCGCGTATCGCAAGACGTCGGGCGGCGGCGAGAACATCCGCATCGAGGTATCGCGCAACGGCGACGTACACGTGTGGGCCAACAAGCGTATCGTGGCGCAGGCGGAGAACCCGATGGAGGAGATCGCGCTGGCCGAGGCGCAGCTCGTGGAGCCACACGCCGCCCTGGGCCAGTACATGGAAGTGGACTCGCCGCAGGTCTTCAACAAGATTCCGGCGCAGACCGCCAAGCAGATCATCCTGCAGCGCATCCGCGAGGCCGAGCAGGAGCACCTCTTCGAGTCGTTCCGCGACCGCCTCGACGACATGGTGATGGGCACCATCATCCGCCGCGAGCGCGACGAGCGCACCCGGCGCGATGCCTGGATCATTGATCTGGGCAAGATCGAGGGCGTGCTGACGCAAGAGGAACAGATCCCGGCGGAGCGGCTGCACGTCGGCCAGCGCATCCGCGTCTACGTCTACGACCTCAAACGCGGGGGTGGTCGCGGCGTGCAGGCGCTGGTGTCGCGCACGCACCGCAACATCATCCGGCGGCTCTTCGAGCTGGAGGTGCCTGAGATCTTCAACGGACAGGTGGAGATCAAGAATATCGCCCGCGAGCCGGGCAGCCGCTCCAAGGTGGCCGTCTGGGCGCGCCAGGAAGGCATTGACGCCATCGGCGCCTGCGTGGGGGTGCGCGGCACGCGCATCAACAACGTGGTCAACGAGCTGGGTGGCGAGAAGATCGACATCATCCAGTGGAGTCCTGAGCCAGCCGAGTTCGTCGCCAACGCGCTCAGCCCGGTCAAGCCGCTCAACGTGGAGCTGCGCGAGGCCAATCACACGGCGCTGGTGACAGTGCCGGAGCGGCAGCTCTCGCTAGCGATCGGCAAAGAGGGGCAGAACGCGCGGTTGGCGGCCAAGCTGACGGGCTGGCGCATTGACGTGGTACGCCCCGGCGAGGAGACCGAGCCGCGTGTCGAGGCGCACGCCGAGCCGCAGCCCGCGGAGCCTGCCGAGCATCCCACGGCCGCCGAGTAAGGGAGCGACGGAGACCGCGAGGGCCGCGAAGAGAGATACGTACTCCTAACCCGCGCAGGCGGGTTTGGCGGCGGCACGCCCTCCAGGCGCGGTTTCAACCGCCAGCTCTCTTTGGTGTCATGGGTGCACCAGCGGCGAATCCACGGCGAAGCCCTCTGCGGCGGCCGCGTCGCTCAGGCGTCGATCCTCGGTGACGAAGACCGGATCGCCGAGCGCCGTGCCGCCCGACGCGAGGGCCTGCGCGTCGGCCAGCCGCGCATCGTCGCGGTACGCCAGCGCGCAGGCGAGCTGCACCGCGTCGTAGCCGCGCAACGGATGCGTATCGCACAGTAAGGCCGCGCGCTCGATGTTTGCCCAGACTGCGGGCATCAAATGGTACTCGCCGTCTGCGATCTGGCGGCGGAACACGGCGAGCGCCTGATCCACGCGCGACTTACGCACGACGCGACCTCGCGCGAGCTGGTTGAGCGACGAGGATAGCTCCGCCGCGGTGATCTCGGCGATGGCGATCTCGTTGCCAACCGCCGGATCGCAAATAGACTGCATCCGGGCACTGCCGGGCGCTCGCGTGAGATAGCGAACGATGAGGGCACTGGTGTCTACAAAGTAGCGCAGCGGCACGTCAACTCCTCACCGGCGCTCCACGAGGTCGTTGATAGTCAAGCCCATTTCTTCCAGGGCATCGCTCAACTCCTGGCCGATCTCCTCCAGCAGCTTGGCTTCCTCTGGGCTGCCACGTGGCGGCAGGTCGTCAAAGGAGGGCATGGTGGCCGCGATCACCGCTGGGTCCTCCAGGTGGCCGCGGGCGCGCATAATAGCGAGCACGGGGTCCTCGGCGGGCCTGGCGGCTGGCGTGGCCGGCGTAGGGAGCTGCCGCACGGCCATGTTCTGTCTGACAATGCCGGCGGCAAGCGCCTCCGGCGAGAGACCGGCGCGTGCGGCGGCGGCGCGCAGCGCCTCGTACTCGGCGTCGGGCAGGGTAATCGAGAGCGTGCGCGACATACTAAAAGCTCCTTATGGGGTAAGCCCTCTCAGGCGCCTCCATTGTAGCACTTGCAAACGAGCGCCTGGATGTCGTCCAATGAGACCACCCCGCGAGACAGACCGAAGGACGAAGACGATGGCAACAACGCCCAAGCAGCGCAAAGCGCCCAAGCAGCGCCACATTCCCCAGCGCACCTGCATCGCCTGCCGTGAAGTGCGCCCCAAGCGCGAGTTGATCCGTGTGGTGCGCACGCCGGCGGGTCATGTCGAGCTGGACGCCACCGGCAAGAAGTCGGGCCGTGGCGCGTACATCTGCGCGAAGCGCTCGTGCTGGGAGCCGGCGCTACGCAAGGGGCGCATCGAGCACGAGCTGGAGACGACGCTGCTGCCCGAGGACCGCGCCGCGCTCGAAGCCTATGTCGCCACGCTGCCCGCCGAGACCGCCGCTCCGTCGTCGGCGCCCTCGGCACATCTATCCACGAAGGGCAAGAAAGCGCCACCACCAGCGACCGCCCCCGCCGCGACCACCGACGGCAGCCAAAGCGGCACGTAAGCGATACCCTGCGCATGGGGAGCGGGCCTCTCCGCCCCCATCCAGCCCAGCGCGCCATCATCCCTTCCCTTCATCACGAAGCATAGGCTATCATGGAGCAGGCCCAGCACAGCGTTGCGCACGGTTGGTAGGAGAGCGCTTCATGCCAACGAGACAGCCATCCGCGGAAAGCAGCGCGGGAACCGGTCTTCTCCTCGAGCGCGCCGACCAGCTTGCGGCGCTGAATGCCTCCCTGGCATCAATGCTCCAGACAGCGCGTGGACGCATGGTGTTCATCAGCGGGGGGGCGGGCGTCGGCAAATCGGCTCTGGCTCGCCGCTTCTGTGACGGCTGCGCGGACTGGGTCCGAGTTCTCACTGGCTCCTGCGACCCCCTCTTCACCCCGCGTCCGCTCGGCCCCCTGCTCGACATCGCACCCTTCTTGGGTGGCGAATTCCAATCGCTCGCGGAGCGTGGCGGCCGGCCCTACGAGATCGCGGCCGCGCTGATGCGCAAGCTGGCGGCGGGGCTGCCGACTATTCTGCTCATCGAAGACGTCCACTGGGCCGACGAAGCGACCCTCGACGTGCTGCGCTTCCTCGCCCGGCGTATCGAGACCGTCCCCGCCCTGATCCTGGTCACCTATCGTGACGAGCTTGAGCGCACCCACCCGCTGCGCATGCTCCTGGGCGAGCTGCCGCCAGGTGAGGCAGTTATCCGCCAGCGCCTCGCCCCGTTGTCGCCGGAGGCCGTGGCCGAGCTGGCCGAACCCAAGAGCGTTGACGCGGCGGAGCTCTTCCACAAAACCGCTGGCAACCCCTTCTTCGTCACCGAAGTGCTGGCGGCCGGCGAGGTAGCGATACCACCGACCGTGCGCGACGCCGTGCTCGCGCGTGTCGCGCGCCTGCCGGCCGCTGCCGTTGGACTGTTGGAGGCGGTCGCCATCGTGCCGCTGCAGACTGAGCTGTGGCTTCTCGAGGAGCTTGCCGGCGACACACTCGACTATCTGGATGCCTGCCTCAGCTCGGGAATCCTCGCGTCAGCGGATGGCGCCGTCCGCTTCCGCCATGAGCTGGCCCGACAGGCAATCGAAGACGCGATCACGCCCGCCCGACGCAGGGTGCTGCATCGCCGCGCGCTCCGCGCGCTTGAAACACCGCCTGCTGGCGCGCCCGACCTAGCGCGCCTGGCGCATCACGCCGAGGCGGCAGCCGATAGCGACGCCGTGCTGCGCTTCGCTCCCGCGGCTGCCGCGCGCGCGGCAGCCCTTGGTGCCCATCGCGAAGCCGCCGCACACGACGCACAGGCGCTGCGAGTTGCCGGCGGACTGGAGCCTGCGGCGCGTGGGGAGTTCTACGTACACCACGCACACGAGTGCTTCCTCAGCGACCAGTTCCCTACAACACTCATCTCCGCACGCGAAGCCGCCGAATGCTTTCACCTGGCTGGGGATCGTTTACGGGAGGGCGATGCCCTGCGCGAGCTATCTCACTACCTGCGGTGTTACGGACACACCGCTGAGGGCGAGAAGGTCGGCTTCCAGGCGGTGGCCCTGCTCGAACAGCTGCCGCACGGGCGCGAGCTGGCCATGGCCTACGCCCAAATCGCCATGATCCGCATGAACGCCCACGACGCCGACGGGGCGATAGCATTCGGCCAGCGCGGCCATGCGCTTGCTCGCGAGGTTGACGATGTCGAGGCCCTAGTGCATGTGCTCAACACCCTGGGGACGATGGAGATGCTGGGAGGTGTGGCCGAAGGGCTGGCCAAGCTCCAGCGCAGCCTTGAGCTGGCCCACGCGGCTGGCATGGAAGAGCACGTCGGACGTGCCTACATCAACCTCTGTGGTGCGGCAACCGAAATCCGCTTCTACGACGATTTTGAGCGCTATCTCCAATCCGGTGCTGAGTATTGTAGCGAGCACGGCCTCGTCCTCTGGCAGCACTACATGCTGGCCGCGGGCGCACGCTACGCGCTCGACCAGGGGCGATGGTCCGAGGCTGGAGACCTGGCTCAGCAGGTCGTGCGCGATGCGCGTGCAACGCTGCCGCGCATCCCGGCGCTCGTGGTGCTCGCGCTCATCCGGGCGCGACGCGGCGATCCGGATTGCCGGCCGCTGCTCGACGAGGCGCTCGCGCTGGCCGAGCCGACAGGCGAGCTCCAGCACCTCGCTCCGGTTGCCGCCGCCCGTGCCGAGATGGCATGGCTCGAAGGACGATCGATGGACGTCGCGGCAGCTACCGATACACCGCTCGAAGTGGCCGTGCAGCGTGGGGCATCATGGGTGATTGGCGAGCTGGCCTGCTGGCGCCAGCGTGCCGGCGTGGAGACTTCCAACGATGGCGCGGCGGAGCCATACGCACGTGAGATCGCCGGCGACTGGGAGGCCGCCGCGGACTACTGGGAGCAGCGTGGCTGCCCGTACGAGGCGGCCCTGGCACGCGCTGGGGTGGATGGCGAGGGGCCGCTGCGTGAAGCTCTCGCCGCGCTGCAGCGGCTCGGCGCCCACGCGACTGCCCGCGTCGTCGCGCGGCGACTGCGCGAGCTTGGCGCACGCGACCTGCCGCGAGGCCCACGCGCCAGTACGCGGTCGAACGACGCCCACCTGACCGCGCGCGAGCTTGACGTCTTAGAGCTGATCGTCCAGGGTCTGGGCAACGCCGATATCGCCACCCGTCTCTATCTCGCCCCCAAGACGGTGGAGCACCACGTCTCCGCGATCTTCGCCAAGCTGCAGGTATGCACCCGCGCAGAGGCGGCAGCCCGCGCGCTCGCGACCGGCCTCGTCCGCGCGTAGACGCCAAAGGATTGCGCGCTCGCGCCGCTGTTTTCGGGGCACCCTCTTGGTCCGCACCCCCACGTTCGCCTCCCAGCGGCGGCCAATCTGGGGGTAGCCATCGCTCCAAGATGGGTGCAGCCCCCGATGAAGGCAGTATAGCGGTCCGGCTAAGCTCGTACCACCTGGAGCGAAGACACTCGCACGCGCGCAGGAGCGAGAACCGGCGCGCGCTCCACCCAGGCACAGAGGAGCCAGCGATGCCACGCTATCTTGTCGAGCGCAGCTTTCCGCAGGGGCTGCAGATTCCCGCCACCGAAGAAGGCGCCACCATCTGCCTGAATGTCGTCACCAACAACGCCGACGATGGCGTCACGTGGGTCCATTCCTACGTCTCCGACGACAAGTCGAAGACCTACTGCATCTACGACGGGCCGAACCCAGAGGCCATCCGCAATGCAGCCAAGCGCAACGGACTCCCGATCGACCGTATCACGCGGGTGAGCGTGCTCGATCCCTATTTCCACCGCTAGGAGGACATCTCATGCACCGCACCAAGTTCGCGGTTGTGATCGCCCTCGCCGCGGTCGCCGTCACACTGCTCGGCAGTGCACCTGCTGCCACCGCCCATGGTGGTCCTGGTGATGACGGGCTCGCCGCCGTCCGCGCCGCGACCGCCCGCTACCACGACGTGGCCGTGGCGCAAGCGCACGGGTATGCACTGTTCACTGATGCGGCAGGCATCGCCTGCATCGCCAATCCACCGCTTGGCGCCATGGGAATCCACTACGTTAACGGTGACCTGGTGGCGAGCGGAAAGATCGATGCCCTCCGGCCGCAGGCAATGGTCTACGAGCCTGACAAGCACGCTCAACTGCACCTGGTAGCTGTCGAATACATCGCCTTCCAGCAGCCGTGGGACGCAACGCACAGCATGGCGCCGATGCTCTTCGGCCAGATGTTCATGCTGACGACGGCCCCCAACCGCTTTGGACTGCCGGCGTTCTATTCGCTGCACGCCTGGATCTGGAAGCACAATCCCAGCGGCATGTTCAGCATGTGGAACCCGCAGGTAACCTGCAACGCGGAGGCGTAGCATCCTTCAGAGTGTGGCTCAAGTGGCCGCGCCCATGCCCGGTGGCTGGCATGATCGCCAACCGCCCCATGCGCGCGGTCGCCTACTTGAACGCCGACTGCCCCGTCACCTCACGGCCGACGATCAGCGATTGGATCGTGTCGGTGCCCTCGTAAGTGAAGACCGCCTCGATGTCGGCGAAGTGGCGCGCCACCTGGTAGTCCAGCAGGACGCCGTTGCCGCCGAGCATCTCGCGCGCCTCGGCCACCACCTCGCGTGCTAACCTCGCGTTGTTCATCTTGGCAAGCGAGGCCATGCCTTCGGTCATCTTACCCTCGGCCTGAAGCTGCGCCAGGCGGAAGCAGAGCAATTGCATCGTGGTGACGTTGGCAAGCATGCCAGCGAGCTTGTTCTGGATCAGTTGGAAGCTGGCGAGCGGCTGGCCGAACTGCACGCGCTCCTGGGAGTACTTCAGCGCGATCTCGTAGGCCGCCATCGCGTGGCCGATGGCCTCCCAGGCGACGCCCGAGCGCGTGGCGGTCAGCACGCGGGCGGTATCCTTGAAGCTGCGGGCGTTGGCGAGGCGGTTCTCTGCCGGCACGCGCACGTTGTCGAGCACGATGTCAGCCTGCCAGACGGCGCGCTTGGCGACCTTGCCGGTCATTACCTCGGCGTCGTAGCCCGGCGTGCCCTTCTCGACCACGAAGCCGCTCACCTGTCCCGTCGCGTCGTCGCGTGCCCAGATGATGACGAGGTCAGCGAACGAGGCGTTGCCGATCCAGCGCTTGGCGCCATTGAGCACGTAGGCATCGCCGTCGCGGTGCGCGCGGGTCTCCAGCGCCACGGCGTCGGAGCCGTGCTTTGGCTCAGTGAGGCCGAAGGCGCCGATCTTCTCCATGCGCGCCATCGCCGGCAGCCAGCGTTGCTTCTGCTCTTCGGAGCCGAGCATGGCGACGGATTGCATGGCGAGGCCGGAGTGGACGCCGAAGAAGGTGGCGACCGAGGCGTCGCCACGCGCCAGCTCCTGCATGCAGAGGCCGGTGGCGAGCGGGCTGAGGCCGGGGCAGCCGTAGCCCTCGATGCTGGCGCCGGTGATGCCGAGTGCGGCAAGCTTGGGCACCAGCTCGAAGGGGAACTCGGCGCGCTCCCAGTAGCCGTTGATGACCGGGATCACCTCGGTGTCGCAGAAGGCGCGCACCGTGTCGCGCACCTCGCGCTCCCGCGGCGTGAGTAGCTCGTCGGTACGGTAGAAGTCGGTGCCCTGCGAGAAGGCGATGCCCTCCGGCGAGGGGAAAGTATCGTGCGGCATGGCGTGGGATCCTTTGACCTAACCCCCCAAGCCCACTTCCCTGCGAGGGAAGGGGGAGATATGGGGAGTGTCGTGCGGCGTGACGTAATGTGCCAGGGGAGATTGTAGCGCGGGCGCGGGCGAGCCTGCTGACCATACATGCAGGCAGACGAACAGATCAGGTGTTGGGGACGCGATGCGTCGCGCCGGGCGTGCCGCGCGATCCTTGCCCCCGCCGGCACGCTCATCTATCAAGGAATCGCCGGACGAGGACCGCGAATGTGGGTGTCTCTTGGTCCATTGCTGGGAGCAGCCGAATTTAGTTCATCCCGTGCCGCCCTTAGCCCTCTGCATGCGTCGCATCTCGTGAGTTCGACCTTCGGCCGCCACTATGCAGGCCAGCGCGCTGAACGAGCCATCGTAGGGCAGGCCAAAGTGCCATGAGCAGCAAGGCGAGGACCACTGCTCCGGCCGCTAGCGCCAGCAGGAGCGTGGAGAGCAGAGCATCGTAGACTACAAAAGCGCCACGCTTTAGCCCCGGCACAATGCCTTCAGACTTGGCAAGCGTGAGGCGCGTCTGCGTGAGGTTGATGACGAGCAGATCGCCATCGCTCGCATAGTAATCGCCGCCGCCGTTATACGCGACGAAGATGGGAGCGGCAAACGCGGCATACGATTCGCTCACCACCAGACCCGTTGCTGCCAGGTCAGCGCCGACGGCGTTGCGTTCCAGGTCAACCGTGGGCAAGATGTGATGGGTGGGCAGATGGTTGGTCCCGCTCAACTCAATGCCGTGATCATAGGACGTCTGCCCCAACCAGAGCGACTGCCCGCCGACGTCGGTTCCCGCAGTCCACAGCCGGATATGGCCGCGGTTTTGGACATCGTTGGTGGGCTTCTCGAACGCCAGATCCTGGGCATGCCCAAAGACATACAGGTTGCTGACTGGCGCGGTAGGGTAGCTGCGATGGGCAAGGCTATCGGCGGCAATCCGCGCGGAGGTTTGCGGGGTAATGGGATCGGGAATCAGCCACCCGGCGTGCCGAAAACCCTGGGTGATCTGCTGCTCGCTGCCGATAATCACAATGTTGAGTGGGTCGCCCGCGGCTCCCGATACGGTGTGGGTGATGCGTGGCAAGGTCGGGAAGTCATAGGTGTAGGGATAAAAGCGAATGAGCAGTAGCACCAGCGCCAGCACGACCAATGCCGCGAGACTCAGCAAGGTGATGCCGCCACGCCACTGTTTGCCCATCTGTTCCCTCGCCGTTGTCACGAGCGAGCGGGTGTCTCGATCTGGTCGAGCGCCTGCTGGTTGCTCTTGGCACCGCAGACCGGCCCACGATCAGCGCTCGTTGCCATCGCGCTCACCTCCACTCGGCGTCCCCTCCGTTGTAGCACGCGCTTGTGATGCGTGTCACCTTGGATGCGCCCATGGTACGCGAGAACATGCCGAAGCTTCCCATCTCTTCACAACTCGCCCCGAAACGCGCGGTCCAGCACCGTGTGCAGCGGCGCTTCCAATCCCATCCGGCGCTTCTCAGGTCGAATTTGTCAAATATCATCTTGACAAACTGGGCGAGCATGACCTATGCTCTGAGTGGATCGGTGCGACGCATCACGTGCCGGACAGCAACGCGACGCGAGAGGAGGCGGAGACCATGCCAGACACCGGGACCACCGGGGGCGGCTGGGATCAGCGCTTCCTGGGGAGCACGCGGGGCCAGCTCATCGTGCTGCTGCGCCGCGGCCCGCGCACCGTCGAAGAGCTGGCGGCGGCGGTCGGTCTGACCGACAACGCCGTGCGCGCCCACCTGGCGGCGCTGGAGCGCGACGGCATGGCGCGCGTGCTGGGTGTGCGACGCGGCGGCGGCAGCGGCAAGCCAGCGTACGAGTACGTGCTGACACCGGCGGCCGAGCGGGTGTTTCCCAAACCGTATGCCGATATGCTGGGCACGCTCTATGATGTACTTGGCGAGCGGCTGCCGGCGACGGAGCTGGAGACGCTGGCGCGCGAAACGGGCCGGCGCATGGCACGGCGCTTGGAGGTCGGCGGCAACGGCGATGGCGGCGAGCGCACATGCCGCCACGGTGCGGAGGGTGCCGTCGCGGCGCTCAACGCGATGGGCGGTCTGGCCGAGCTGGAGGTCTGCGACCAGAGCGGCGCGCGGACGATCCACGCGCACACCTGCCCGCTGGCCGAGGTGGTGACACGCCACCCCGGCGCCTGCGCGCTGGCCCAGGAATTCGTCTCGGGGTTGGCAGGTGTGCCGGTGCGGGCGGAGTGCTCGCTGGATGAGCGCCCGCACTGCCGCTTCACGCTGCGCGAGGACTCCCTGGCGCACGAGGATGAGAGAAATTAGAGGTATCTGATGGCGATTGAGCTGGACAGGCAGGCGGAGGACATCGAGGACTTTGACGGCGCGCTGGAGCTGCACCGACGGCACATCTCACAGGAGCAGATGCGCAAGTTCGAGGGCTACGCGGCCGAGATCTTCGGCGCGATGGGTCTCGACCTGCATACCACGGCCACCAAGGACACGCCGCATCGCTTCATCAAGGCGCTCTTCGATTCCACCTCCGGCTACGACGGCGATCCCAAGCTGGTCACCGTCTTTGACGTCGAGTGTCGCGGCGAGCCTGACTGCCAGACCAGCCAGGTGATCGAGGGACCGATCCCGTTCTATGCGCTCTGCGAGCATCACGCCCTGCCGTTCTATGGCCGCGCCTACGTCGGCTACATCGCCCACGAGCACATCATCGGCATCTCCAAGCTCACGCGCATGGTGCGCCTCTTCGCCCGCCGCTTTACCGTGCAGGAGCGCGTGGCGCAGCAGATCGCCGACGCGCTGGAGGCAACGCTCGCGCCGCACGGTGTGGCCGTCTACCTCGAAGCGCACCACCTCTGCACGCAGATGCGCGGCGTCTCCGAGTCGTCGCCGATGACACGCACCACCTGCTGGCGCGGCGAGTTCGCCGAGCATCCCGAGCTACGGGCCGAGTTCCTCCAGGCGTGCGGCGTCAGGGGATAGGTAACGGCGAACCCGGAGTCCGCGGAGCAGGAGTGAGATTCACCACAGAGGCAACGGAGGAGAGGGAGGGGAGAGAGCAATCGTGGAGGTGCGCGGCGAAGATGCGTAGGGGCGTCCGGTGGACGCCCACCAAGCCCCTCGCGCACAACGGTTTCAGCTCAAGGGAGGTGAGCGCATGAGCGACGAGCAGCATCAGCAACGACGCGAAGACGAGCCGGCGCTGACCCCGCTGGACACGCTCTACGACGCCGCGCGGGGCGAGCCGCTGCCGCTGCCCCCAGAGCTGGCGGCGCTCTATGGCCCGCTGCGCCTGCCCACCCCGCCAGCTGCCGCCTCCGCTGGCCGGCCACTGATGATCTCAAACTTCGTCAGCACGCTCGACGGCGTGGTGGCGCTCGCGGAGCCGGGCTACGCGGGCGGCGGGGCGATCAGCGGCTACGACAAGCACGACCGGGCGGTGATGGGCCTGCTGCGCGCGATCAGCGACGCGGTGGTCGTCGGCGCCGGCACGCTGCGTTCGGTGCCGCGCAGTCTGTGGACCGCCGAGCACATCTATCCACCGCTCGCACCGGCCTATGCCGCGCTGCGCG
Organism: Ktedonobacterales bacterium; assembly: GCA_036376595.1. Taxonomy (GTDB): domain Bacteria; phylum Chloroflexota; class Ktedonobacteria; order Ktedonobacterales; family JADMIN01; genus SMAG-U1939. The sequence continues at coordinate 59,046 of DASVAA010000004.1, forward strand.
CCGCGCTGGGCAAGCCGGAGCCGCCGCTGAACGTAATCGTCACGGCGCATGGGGCGCTCGATCTGGCACTGCCGGTCTTCGCCTCGGGCGCGGTGCCGGCGCTGATCGTTACCACGCCGCGGGGAGCCGAGCGCCTCGCGGCCGAGACGCTGCCACCCGGCGTGCGCGTGGCGGCTGGCGGTGATGTCGATCGCGTCAGCGCCCCCGATGTGCTCGCCGCAATCCATAATGTGCGCCCGGCGAGCACGACGATCCTGGTCGAGGGCGGTCCGCAGTTGATGGCCGACTTCTTCACCGCGCACCTGATTGACGATCTCTTCCTTACGCTGGCGCCGCAGGTCGCCGGGCGCGCCGCCGCCAGTCCGCGACCCAGTCTGGTGGAGGGCGCGCTCTTCCTGCCGGCGCAGCCACTGTGGAGCACACTTGTCAGCATGCGGCGCGGCGACAGCCATCTCTTCCTGCGCTATGGGTTCAACCCCAGTCCAGAGGGCTGAGCGATCTCGCGGCGGCGAATGATGCCGGCGAGGATGATGCCGGTGAGGGTGCCGTAGAACGTTCCGGGCAGCAGGAGGTAGAGCGCGGTGTACGCACCGCTCCTCAGGAAGGCATACGTGGCGGGTGCGGCGCTGGTGAGCGTCTCCAGCCAGTTGACGCTGAGGGCGCCGACCAGCAGGCCGGCCAGCGCGGTCGCGGGGATCCACCACAGCCAGATGAGCTGGCGGCGAGTGTGCGGCGCGCTGAGCAGTGGCGCGATGACCTGCAGAGCGCCAAACAGGGCGCCATAGATCAGGCCGTGCAGACTGGCGAGCAGGATGGTGCGGTCGTCGTAAGCGGCGCTGGCGGTGGCGTAGGCCGAACGGCTGGCACCAAGGCCCGGCCACGTGGGATACGGGAAGAAACGCGCATCGAAGGCATCCTGGCCGTACAACGCGAAGTAGAACAGGACGATGGTGGCGAGCGCCGTCGTGATGAGCCACCAGAGGGGTAGCCTGCTGTCACGGCCGACGGCGCGGCGCAAGAGGGCGAACTGAAGGCCGCCGAACGCCAGCCCAATCATGGTGGCGCCATACGGTCCGCAGAGGTAGAGCACGCCGATCAACAATACGCGCAGCAGCGCGATCGACACCGCGTGCGCGGCGATCCAGAGCAGATTCAGGCGGCGGCTCCATCCGCGGCGCAACCCTTGCGCGCCGCTTCCCATCTGATCCGCTGCGATTTCCATCCGGCGCTCCCCTTCTCACAAGCCTCCACCGATAGAGATGGTAGGGCATGCGAGGGGCCGGTGCCAGAGGTCTGGCGGCGAGGGATGTCGCGCAGGCGCCGCGGGCGAGACAGGTCTCGCCCCTACACCGAATACCACGAAGCCGCTTCAATCCTCTGCGTCCTCTGCGGTTCCCCCCTTCTCGCTCCTCCTTCGCGATCTTCGCGCTTGCTTCGCGTTCTCTCTGCTCTCTCTCCTCCTCTGCGCCCTCTGCGCCCTCTGCGCCCTCTGCGGTTTATCCCTCCGCCTGTGGTTCTTCCCAGCCCGCGTCGTCGTCCTGGAAGAGCGCCTCCGGCCCGTACTTGGCGACCAGCCGCAGCAGGTGGCGCTCGCCGTACTCCGCGGGCACGTAGACCAGCGCGTCGTCGGGCAGCGCAGCGGCACGTGCCGTCGCTGGCAGCCACTCGACCGCCGGCTGCGCCAGCAGCTCGGCGAACGGCATGCCACGCATCGCCAGCCGCAGCGCATCGGGGGCCAGCCAGAGAAGCCCGGACGCGCCATCGTCTACATCGCCACCGCCCGCGGCCTCAGTGAGTGCGGGCGGACCAATGAGCCGCGCGCGGTAGACCGTCACGATGACGCGCCGCAGCGTGGGTGTAGCCGCGACGTGCAGCGGCGCCTCACGCTCCAGGCGCAGCAGCGGCAGCGGCTCGTCACCCAGCTGCGTGGGCAGCCGGTCAATGCGGTGTACCTCCGAGGGGCCGTAGAGCTGGCGGCTGGCGATCAGTCGCGCCGCTCGGCCTAGCGTGCGGCGTCCCAGGCCGTCCGCCGTCGTATGCGGCAATGTGCCCGGCTCCTGCACGCATCCGGGCAGCTCCAGCGGCACGAAGGTATAGCCCGCGTTGGTGTGCCAGCGGCTTCGCCCACCGGCGAGCAGCGCGAGCCGTCCCGTGCGGGCAATTGCCAGCGCCAGCAGCCGCAGTGGACCGAAGCGGTCCGCGCCGCTCGTCTCATCCATGCTCTGCGCTCACTCCCCTTGTCGCCTCTCAGCCACGCCGCCGCCGGCTCCAGGTCCCAGCCCGCACAGATCAAGAAAGGGGGCGACCGCCTCGGCCACCCCCCATCGTGTCTGGCGCAATCGCGAAGTATGCCCTAGTACGGGCGCCGCTCGCGCTTGGGCGGGCGCTGTTGCGGGCGCTTGGGCCGCCGGCCGCCGGTACCGCCGCCACCGCCCCACTCGTCCTCTTCCTCGTCCTCGTCGTAGAAATCGCCCAGGTCTTCCTCTGCCTCGTCGGCCGGAGCCTCTCCCGCCTGCCCAGCGTATTCTTCGGCTGGCTCAGCGGTCGTGGTGAAGGGAGCGAAGTCCTCGATGGCGCCGCCCTCGATGTCGGGGACCTCGGCGGAATCCATCGCGGCGGAATCCTGCATCAGCTTGTCAATGTTGGCCAGGTCGGCGAGTGAGGTCAGCACCGGGCGCGACTCTGCCTTCTTCTCCACCTTCGGCTTGGCGGCGGGCTTGGGCGCCGGCTTGGGCAGCTCGAGCTCCGGCTCAGGCTCCTCGTACTCGTCAAACTCCGCTTCCGGCTCGACCGTCTCGACGGCGTGCTGCGGGGCGATGCCCGCCTGCCCCAGCGCGACCTCGATCCAGAACTTCGAATAATAGTGGGGCCGCTCGTCGGTGCCGAGCGTGTCTTTGCGCATCATTTCGTGATCTTCTCTTCCGCCTCGCTTGGGCAGCCAGATCGGCATCAGTGTACACCGCCGGCTGGGGACGCCTCGCGTCATGGCCGCTCCGGCATAGGCGGCAGGCACGACGAACCCGCGCCGGCCAGAGCACTTCCCCCGATTCTATGCCCGCGCGCGGCCAATTGTCAAGCGTCACAAGCGCGCGTATACTGGGCGCAATAGGTGGCGGGCGAGCGCGGATGGCAGCGACAACGGATGCGCGTGGAGGGTGCGGCGCATGGCAGCGGAGATGGGCGCGGAGGGCGGCGAGGCCGGCTCGCGGGCGGGTGGGAGCGAGGCGGCGGTGGATTCGCCCCGTCCAGCGCAGGACGACCGCGACGGCTGGCGGCGCTTCTGGCGCGAGCGCGGGCAGCCCTGGCGCCGCGAGCCGGAGTGCGATGCCGAACGCCAGATCGCGCTGGCCGAGCGCCTCGCACGGAGCGCAGCCGTCGAGCGCGGCGACTATCCCTTCGCGGCGATTGCGCCGAGCCTGAGCCGGGCGGATGTCGAGTGGCTGCTGGCGGCGCTGGACGGCGGGTGTGGACCCGTGGACTGGGACGATCCGGCGCAGCGCGAGCGAGAGGGATTGGACCTGCGCGGCGCCGATCTGGGCGGCCTGGACCTCAGCGGGCTGCCGCTGGCACGCCTGCGCGCGGGCTTGCACGAGGAGCAGTGGCGCGCGATCCTCACGTCCGCCCAGCTTGAATCCGCGGCGGCGCACTTCGAGCATGCCGATCTCTCACAGGCGCATCTGGAGGGCGCGATGCTGCAAGGGGCGCATCTAGAGGACGCGCGCCTGCGCGGAGCATGGCTGGCAGAGGCCGAGCTGAGCTTCGCGCTCCTGGAGGGTGCGCGGCTCAATGACGCCCACGCCGAGGGTGCGCGGCTGTTGGGCGCCAACCTGGAGGAGGCGGTGCTGGCGGGGGCGCGGCTGGAGGGCGCGGTGCTCAGCAGCGCCGCACTCGCCGGTGCCGAGCTTTCGGCGGCGCACATGGAGGGCGCGCGGCTCAACGCGGCGCATCTGGGCGGCGCGCGGCGCGCGACAGCCACGCTGGCCCGCCTGCGAGCGCTCGATCCTGGCACCGCCGAGACGCTGCCCGGCGCCGATCTGGCCGGCATCTTCTTCGACAGCACGACAGCGCTCGACGAGGCGGTGCTGGGTGACGAGGAGCACGGCGCGGTGAGTGTGGCCGATGCGCGCTGGGGCGGCATCAATCTGGCGGTGGTAGACTGGACGCCGCTGCGCATGCTGGGCGACGAGCGCACCGCGCGCGAGCCGCTCGACGCCAACGGCAAGCCCAAAGACACTGCCGCGCGGCTGGCCGAGTTCCGCACGGCGGTGCGCGCCAGCCGGCAGCTCGCGGTGGCGCTGCGCGAGCAGGGCCTCAACGAGCAGGCGGACCTCTTCGCCTACCGGGCGCAGGTCTTGCAGCGCGAGGTGTTGCGGCGCGAGGCGCTGCGCCGTCCCAGTCCTGGCGAGCGGCATGCGTGTCGCCGGCGGGCGCTGCGTGCCGGCCAGTACGTCTTCTCACTGTTCCTCGACGCGCTGGCGGGCTACGGCTACCGGCCGGGGCGCAGCCTCGCGGCGTACATCGCCTCGCTGGTGCTCTTCGCGCTGGCGTACCATCTCATCCAGCCGCCGCTGGGATGGGTGGGGGCCATCGCGCTAAGCATCAACTCGTTCCACGGGCGCGGCTTTTTCGCGGGCACCGCGTCTCCAGCGGACCCGGTGACGGTGCTGGCGGCGGTCGAGGCCATCGTGGGGCTGGTGATCGAGATCAGCTTCATCGCGACCTTCACCCAGCGCTTCTTCGGGCGCTAGGATCGGTGAAAGTGCGCGCCGATCGCGTGTGCATGTTAGTCTCCCCGGCGGTACGGAGGGAGGCGGGATGCGATGTCGAGCAGCTCGAAGCCGCAGGCCTCCGCGCCAAGATCGAAGCCGAAGGAGTACGTTTCGCCGGACCTGACGCAGCTCTTCGTCGCCACCGTGGCGGCGCTGCTGGTGGGGGCGATTGACTTCGTCGTGCCCAATTCGGTGGTCTTCGGGCCGCCCTGGCTGCTGCTGGTGATCGAGGCGGTGCTGCTGGCGCCGGTGGTGGTGGCGGCAATCTCGGTGCGCATCTCGCTGCCCTACCACGTCGCGCGGCTGCTGGCGATGGTGCTGCTGGTGGTGCTGGCGCTCTCGCTGGTCGCCTCCGTGGTGCTGCTGGTGACGCACATCCCAACGCTCACGGGCTACTCACTGCTGGAATCTGGCGGGCTGCTGTGGGCGGCGAACGTGCTGGTCTTCGCACTCTGGTACTGGGAGACCGACGGCAACGGCCCGCCGATGCGATTGGAGAACTGCTACGCCGCCGCCGACTTCCAGTTCACGCAGCAGATTGGTGGCAATCCGACCAACTGGGCGCCGGGCTTCGTGGACTACCTCTTCCTCGCCTTCTGCACCTCCACCGCGCTCAGCCCAGCCGACGTGATGCCGCTGACGCGCCGCGCCAAGGTGCTGATGATGCTCCAGGCGGTAATCTCGATGGTGATCATCGTGCTGCTGGTAGCCCGCTCGGTCAACATCATCGGGCAGGGGGCGCCGCCAAGATAGACAGAGAACCCTCGGCGTGATCCAGGTAGAGCGGGTCACGCAGTGGCGTGGTCAGGGCCGGCGATAGAGCCGGAGCGGGGGCGCCGCGCCGGACGTTCGGAGCCGGCGATTGAAATCGCGCCTGGAGGGCGTGCCGCCACCAAGTCCCCCTGCGCGCAATACCGTTCAAATAAGCCCGTCCCCCGTTGGGAGCAGGACGACTGCGTCGGCATACGCACTGGGTTGGCGTGGTGAGGCACGCTGGCCCGGCGGCTTCTGGGGGAACTTCGATTGGCGTCGCTTGACGACGCGCGGATTGGTCCGCATCTGCCGCGGGGGAAGCCGCGCATGGGCGAGATCGCCCAGCAACAACGCCCAGCGCGCCGACCAGTGGACAGGAGCAAGCAGTTGGAAGTCGGGCAAGGCCTCGCAGACCAGTTGCACGGCAGTCACAAAACTCAGCCGGTCAGGGGGTTGCTGGCTCTGCACGGCCGCCTGGTACATGAGCGCGCGTACGGCGAAGTGCGCGAGCAGCAGGCCATAGAGTTCCTGCAGGACGCCAACGGGCAAGTGGCTGCGCAGCGTGCGGGTGGCCAGGCGCTGGTGCGTGTCAAGTTCGTCGAGGGTATCCTCGACGGCCCAGCGGGTGTGGTAGAGCGCGGCCACGGCCCGCGCGGGCGCCTGGTGCGGATCGAGCAACGTGGTCACCAGCCGGATCGGGGGCGGGGGCGCCGAAGCGTCCGTGCCCGCGTTGGGCGAGGCGGCGGTGGTGGCGGGCAGCCGATAGGTCACGACACGCACCAACAGGCGGGCCGCGGGATCGCCGTGGGGGCCACCGCGACGGCGCGTGCGCAGGTACGCCAGCGCCGAGCCATCCGCCAAGCGGCGCACCCACGGCGGCTTGACATGGGCCGGCAGGCGGCCAATGACCTGCGCGTGGCGCGCTTGCACGGCTTGCAACAAGGCCACCGAATGAAAGCCGCCATCCCACAGCAGCAGCATGTCCGGCTGCACCGCCCGCAAGAGGCGCGGCGCGACGCGATGTTCGCTGGTCGTCGCCGGCCAGAAGCCGGCCTCAAAGATGACATGCGTGGCGCATTCGACCAAGTAGACGCCCAAGACCTGTGGATAGACACTGCGCCCGCGCTGGCTGCCCCGCCGCCCGAAGGCGCGGCTATTGGCGGCGCTCTCGGGCACGTTCTCCACCGTCCCATCCACCCCCACCACCCGCAAGCCCCCAAAGGCAAAGGCGCTGGGCACCTGCTCGCGGGTCGCCAGGGGCTGGCAGACGGCGTGGAAGAGGGCGGCCACGGGGCGCACGCCCAGGCGGTAGCGCCGGTAGACCAAGGCACTCGCGCTCGCCAGTACTGCCTCCGGCGCGGGCCAGATCAGGCGCAACCCCTGCGTGAGCGTGCGCCACACGCTGGCGACCGAGACACGCGGAAACAGGTGCCAGCCGATCACCAGCCACAGCGTCGCCTCCACGTTGAGTTTGCGCTCCCGGCCCTTAGCGGGCCGATAGCGCTGCGCGATTTGGCGCACGCTCGCCGCCGGGATCGCTTGGGCCAAGGCTTCCACCGTGACCTCCTGGCACCACTTGCCGGGTGCCGCCACAGCACGTATCGTCAGATCCATGAGAGACTCCTCCAGGGCAGCGAACGTCTGACAACTGCTTTGCTACCTTGGAGTATCTCTCATCTCCTGACCTTATTTGAACGGTATTGCGCGCAGGCGGGCTTTGTGGCCGCCAGGCCCCAGAGGCGCGGTTTCAATCGCCGGCCCCCGTCGCCGGCCGTGTCGCCGGCCCCCGCCGCCGGCTGCGTGGCCGGCCGCGCACCAACCGATGTCAATTGCCGACTCCATCATGGTGTGGAATATGAGGCCTTGCATCATTGCCGCGGTTAGGGTCGGCAACCGTGCCGCGCGAGCGGGCGGGACATGTCCCGCTCCTACACCGCGGCGTGTCTGGCACACATGCACAACGTCCATCATTCGCCGTCCGCGTACCACCGCATTTGCCCGTCTTGCGCCGCCTCTGCTATACTCGACCCCTGGGCCTGCGGCGTCCGGTGATGTCGTGGGCCACACGCTGCCGTCCACCATCTCGTCGTCAGGCCGCCCACCATGCACGCCACGCTGATCACCGACCGCCGCCAGTGGAACACCTTCGTCGCCCGCAGCGCCACCGGCCACATCTGCCAGACCTACGAGTGGCCTGAGCACCAGGGACCCGAGGCCACCAGCGGATCGCTGCGCGTGGGCGTGCTGGATGACGCCGGGCAGCTCGCCGCGGCGATGCTACTGGTGCGCAGCCGCGCGCAGGCCGTGCGCGCCCCCTTCTTCTACGCCCCCCGCGGCCCCGTCTGCGACGATCCCCGCTCGCCCGCGCTGCCGCTGCTCGTCGCCTACGCCCGGCGCGAGGCCAGCAAGCGCGGCGGCTTCATGATCCGCGCCGAGCCGAACGTGCCGCAGGACGACACCGACTACGCACAGGCGCTCAAGCGGCTCGGCTTCCGCCCCACCAGCCACCAGATCTACCTGCGCGGCTCGTGGGTGACGGACGTCTCCGGCTCCGAGCAGCAGATCCTCGGCGCCATGTCGCCCTCCTGGCGGCGCTACATCCGCGCCGGCGCGAAGAACGGCATGAACTTCCGCCTCGGCAGCGGCGAGACCGACCTCGACGCCTTCTATCGCCTGACCGTCGAGACCGGCACGCGCGACGGCTTCTACGTCTACCCCAAAGAGCTGTTCCGCGAGATGCTGGCCCACTACTCCGCCGAGGCCGCCGCGCGCGACGCCACCGCCGAGATGGCGCTCTTCCTGGGTGAGCACGAGGGCCAGCTCGCCTCCGCGCTGACGGTGGCCGTGCTGGGTGATTGGGCGTGGTACCTGCACGGCGCCTCCTCCGACCGGCCCGAGCACCGCAAGCTGCGCCCCAACCACCCGCTGCAATGGGAGGCGATCCGCTGGGCGATGGCGCGCGGGGCCAGATACTACGACTGGCGCACGATCCCCGACGTGCTGGAGCCGGGCGAAGACCTCTACGGCGTGTATCTCTTCAAGCGCGGCTTCGGCGGCTACGAGCGGCGCGTGCTGCCCACGCAGGACCTGGTGCTGCGCCCGGCGCTCTATTGGCCCTACACCGCCGCCGTGAGCCTGCGCCGCGGTATCCAGGAGCGCCGCCACCGCGCCGCCCATCGCAAGCAGCCTGCGCCCGCTCCCAGCGCCGACACTGGTGAGAGCTGATCATAATCGCACCTGATTATCCTATCAAACGCCAGTCACGATCCCAGTCCGCCTTGGGCGGACTTCGCGGCGGAACGCCCTCCAGGCGCGGTTTCAACCGCCAGCTCTCTTCGCGGCCGACTCGCGCTCATCTCATCCCGCGCCGGCAAGAGTCTTGCGAGCATGGACCACTCAGGCACGAAGTCAATCCCCCGCCGCCCGCTGTCTCGATGCTGGCACGCTACTGGCTGTAATGCAGATATTGAGGGCGAAAGCCGGCTCCGGTACCGCCGGGAGGGCAGAGCGGGGCGCGCCGCGGGGAAGGGGTTCCGGCTGTATGGCCGCCAATTCGAGCGAGATCGGCGCGCAAACGTCGGTGGAGCATGCCGTGGGACACGCCACCGGCATGACCCCTTTGCGGAAAAGCGGCAAGGTGTCGCGCCCACACCGTGCCGCGCCGGGCGTCTTCGCGCACGTCGTCCACTTCTACGAGCACGACGAGTTCCTGGTGGACTCCATCGCCGGATTCATCGGCGGCGGACTCGGAGCAGGCGCTTCGTGCATCGTCATCGCCACCAGCAAGCATCTCGCCGCCCTTGAGGATCGCCTGCATGCTCACGGACTGGACCTTGCGGCAGCTCGCGAGCGGGGAACGTATGTCGCGCACGATGCCGCCGAGACACTGTCGCGGTTCATGGAGGATGGCTTGCCAGACCCCGTGCGCTTTGAAGCACTCATCGGCGGCATCGTCGCACGAGCCGCGGCGGCAGCGCCTGGCCGCGAGCGCCTGCGCATCTTCGGCGAGATGGTCGCGCTGCTGTGGCGCGAGGGCAACCGCACCGCCACGAGCCACCTCGAAGAGCTGTGGAACGACCTCGCCGCCGGTCCCCATCCCTTCTCCCTCTTCTGCGCCTATCCCATGCGCGGCTTCGCCGGCGAGGCGCATCGCGGGGAGTTTAGCGAGATCTGCGCGCGTCACTCCGGCGTGATCCCCGATGAGAGCTACACGGCGCTCGATAGCCGCCAGAAGCGCCTGCGCGCCGTCTCGCTGCTGCAACAGAAGGCGGCCTCGCTGGAAGCCGAGATTGCCGAGCGCAAGCGGGCGGAAGCCGCGGCGGCGCATCTGGCGGCCATCGTGACCTCGGCGGAGGACGCCATCGCCAGCAAGACGCTCGATGGCATCGTCACGAGCTGGAACGCCAGCGCCGAGCGCATGTTTGGCTACAGCGCCGAGGAGATGATCGGCCAGCCGATTCTGCGCCTGTTCCCGCCGGATCGTGTGGACGAAGAGGACCTGATCCTGGCGCGCATCAGGTCCGGCCAGCGCATCGAGCACTTCGAGACGGTGCGGCTCACCAAGAGCGGCCAGTCGCTGGAGGTGTCGCTCACCATCTCGCCGATCCGCGACAGCGCCGGCACCATCATCGGCGCCTCGAAAATCGTGCGCGACATCACCGAGCGCAAGCGGATGGAAGAGGCGCTGCGCGAGAGCGAAGAGCGCCTGCGCTTCATCGCCGAATCCATGCCCCAGAAGATCTTCTCCGCCCGCCCGAACGGCGATGTGGACTACTTCAATCCACAATGGATGGAGTTTACGGGGCTGTCATTTGAGGAGATTCGGGACTGGGGCTGGACCCAGTTCATCCATCCCGACGACGTCGAGCAAAACGTGGCCGCGTGGCGCCATTCCATCGAGACCGGCGAGCCATTCTACTGCGAGCACCGCTTCCGCCGCGCCGATGGCGTCTACCGTTGGCACATGAGCCGCGCGATCCCGAGCCGCGACGGCAACGACAAAATTACGGTGTGGATCGGCTCCAGCACCGACATTGACGAGCAGAAGCAGCTCGAAGAGCGCAAGAACGCCTTCATCAGCATGGCGAGCCACGAGCTAAAGACGCCTGTCACCAGCCTCACTGGCTTTACGCAGATCCTGCAGCGGCGGCTGAAGGGGGAGGCGGGCGCCGATCCCCAAACGCTGCGCTTCCTGGAGCGGATGGATGCCCAGCTCAAGAAGCTCACCGGCTTGATCGGCGATCTGCTCGACGTGTCGAAGATCCAGACGGGCGCGCTGCCCTATCGCAAGGCGGCCTTCGACCTCGACGAGTTGGTGCGCGAGACGGTGGAGAACGTGCAGGCCGCCAGCGCCACCCATCGCCTGCGCGTGCGGGGTGCGACCCACGCGCGAATCTACGGCGACCGCGACCGCGTCGGGCAGGTGGTGGTCAACCTGCTCACCAACGCCATCAAGTACTCGCCCCAGGCTGATTCCGTCGTCGTGCGTCTCGACGCGGATGGCGAGCGGGTACATATCGCCGTGCGCGACTTCGGCATTGGCATCGCCAAGGGCGACCACGAGCGTATCTTCGAGCGCCTCTATCAGGTCGCGGACAATGGGCGCAGCACCTATCCCGGCCTGGGCATCGGCCTCTACATCGCGCGCACGATCGTCGAGCAGCACGACGGGCGTATCTGGCTGGAGAGCCGGCGGGGCGCGGGCAGCACCTTCTACGTCACGCTGCCGGCGTACCAACCGGAGCGGGTAGAGGACGATGCTGATCCTGTTGCGATGGAAGCGGAGGGCGAATGAGCGCGGCCGCCAAGACGATCCTGATCGTGGATGACGACCCGGATATTGTGCTCGTGTTGACGGCGATGCTAGAGGATGCCGGATATGCTGCCATCGCAACCGATACCGCCGACGACCTGATGGACATGCTGAAACGCAATCGACCGGACCTGATCGTGCTGGATATGCTGCTCTCTGGGCACGATGGGCGCGAGATCGTGACGCAGATCAAGGCGCACCCCGACACCGGGCATATCCCGGTCCTCATGCTCTCGGCCCACCCCGCGGCCGAACGCGACTCACGGTCCGCGGGCGCCGACGACTTTCTGGCCAAGCCCTTCGAGATGGATATGCTGCTGGCGAAGGTCGCCAAGCACCTGGCCTGATCCCACGCCGCGGCTGGCGAGGCATGCCTCGCCCCTACACCGCGTCAGCCGCTCCACTCACGGTACGGGAGGGGCCGGGAGCGCAATTTCCTTCCTTCTTCGCCTGCTTCGCGTTCCTCGTCACCCTCTCTGGCCGTCCCTACGCGATCGCCGTGCGTGGCTGCTTGGCCTTCGTGCCCGGCGGCGAGGGCACCTCGAAGATATGGAACGGGGGGCGGTCGGGGTAGGTGTCGCGCAACAGCGGCTGCGACACGTTGTAGACCGGCGTGCCGTCGCGCAGGCGCCCCTCCGGCCGCCCGTGATGCGCATGGCCGTGGAAGACCACATCCACCGGCAGGCGCTGCAGCGGCTCTTCCAGCCGCGACGAGCCGAGATACGGCCAAATCTCGCACGGCTCACCCTCGACCGTCGCCTGGATGGGCGAGTAGTGGAGCAGCGCGATGCGGTGCGGCGTGCGCAGCCGCACCAGCGCCGACTCCAGCTTGAGCGACTCGTCAATCGCCGCACGCACGAAGACCTTGGTTGGCTCCTCGCCCCACAGCCCCAGCGCTCCACGGCCGAATCCACCGCAAAACCCCTTGACGCCCGCGATACCGACGCCGTTCACCTCGACCGACTCGCCATCGAGCATGGTCACCCCTACATCGCACAGGATGTCGCTGACTTCCTTCTGCTTGTTGGATTCGTAGTCGTGATTGCCCAGCACCGCGACGACCGGGATGTGGACCGCGCTCAGCTCCTTCGCCAGCACGTGCGCCTCTTCGGGTAGCCCGTAGTCCGTCAGATCGCCCGCCAGCAGCAGGATATCGGCCGCGGCCCCGATCTTGGCGAAGAACGGCGCGAGCGTGCCCTGCGAGGTCTTCGTCGTATGAATATCGCCAACGGCAGCCAGCCGCGTCGTCCCGCCCGCCGCCATGCGCGCTCCCTCCGCCATCTTTGTGTCTTGATCTGTCACATCCCGTTCACGTATCTTCTGTAGGCTCATCGCATGTCCATTGTCTGATGTGGCGCAAGAGGCATGCCGCGTGCATGCCTGGCACAAGTCCTGCCTGGATGTATCGGATTACCGTCTCTCCGGTGCGCGGCGCCTGCCGCCGTACCTCTCGTATTGAGACATATCGTCTACCGAGGCGTCAAGGAGGAGGATGCCGCGATGACCATGACCACACACTCGCCCTCGCCTTCTGGCGAGCGCTCCTTGAGCCGCCTCGACCAGCACACGCTCGACTTCTACCGCCACGCGATGCGTATCCTGCAACAGGCGGGCGTGGCGTTCCTCGTCGGCGGCGCCTACGCCTTCGCGCGCTACACGGGCATCGAGCGCCACACCAAGGATTTCGATGTCTTCATCAAGCCCGCCGATCTCGACCGCGCGCTGCACGCGCTGGCGCACGCCGGCTATCGCACCGAGGTCTGGTCGAAGGTCTGGCTCGCCAAGGCCTTCGAGGGCAGCTCGCCCGACACCTTCGTGGACCTGATCTTCAGCTCTGGCAACGGCCTCGCCACGGTGGACGACGACTGGTTCGCCCACGCGGTCCCCGATACCGTGCTTGATATGGAGGTGAAGCTGGTCCCCGCCGAGGACATGATCTGGTCCAAGGCGTTCGTGCAGGAGCGCGAGCGCTACGACGGCGCCGACGTGCTGCACCTGCTGCTGCGCTGCGCGGATTCGCTGGACTGGCAGCGGCTGGTAGGCCGCTTTGGGGCGCACTGGCGCGTGCTGTACAGCTACCTGGTGCTCTTCGGCTTCGTCTATCCTCACGACCGCGACCGCATCCCACTCGCCGTGCTGCGCGAGCTGGGCACACGCTTGAGCCAGCAAGAAGCCGCCCCGACGCAGGAGCAGAAGGTCTGCAACGGCACGCTGCTCTCCAATCAGCAATACCTGCCCGACACAGAGTGCTGGGACTACCGCGACGGCCGCGTGGTAGAGGGCGCGATGACGCCGCTCGAAGTGCGGGACCTCACCGACGAGCTGGCGGAGAACAACACCCTGCCCGACTGCAGGTAGGGGTTCCGCGCTACCCCGTCATGCGCTGGCCTCCTCAGCGACGCCAATGCGCCCTGCGGTCGCTTCCGCCCCGGCATCCAGCAGCAGATTCTGTTCGTAGATGCGGCGGATCACGTCTTCGATCTGCGGCTCCTCGAAGGTGACGTCGCGCAGACGGTAGCGCGCGCCCAGCCACGCCACCAACTCGTGCGCCGGCATGGAGGGGCGTCCGGTGGACGCCCGCTCACGCGCGAAGCGCAACGCCACCCGCGGCGGCTCCGCCGCCACCTGGCGTACCCCCGCCGGCAGCTCCGCGATCTCAGGCTGCCCGTCCGCTCCGTACGGCAGCCGCGCCAGCTCGCCCTCCTCCAGCACGGCGATCAGCGTGCGGTCGCCGCCGAAGCGCTCGCGAATGCCGGCTACCGCGCCGTCGTAGAGCTTGCGTCCGTGGTCCACGATCACCATCCGCGGGCAGAGCGCCTCCACATCGTCCATGTCGTGCGTGGTCAGCACCACAGTCACGCCATCGCGGGCGTTGATCTCGCGCAGGAACTCGCGGATGCGCGCCTTCGCCACCACGTCCAGCCCGATCGTCGGCTCGTCGAGGTAGAGCAGATGTGGATCGTGCAGCAGCGCTGCCGCCAGATCGCCGCGCATGCGTTGGCCCAGCGAGAGCTGGCGCACCGGCGTTGCCAGAAAGTCGTCGAGCGCGAGCAGCTCGCGCAGCCGGGCGAGGTTGCGTGCATGGCGCTCCGCCGGCACGCGGTAGAGGTGGCGCAGCAACAGCAGCGAATCCAGCAGCGGCAGGTCCCACCAGAGCTGCGACCGCTGGCCGAAGACGACGCCGATGCGCCCCGCCAGCTCGCGCCGCTGCCGCTGCGGGTCCAGCCCTGCGACGCGCATCGTACCGCCGCTGGGCGTGAGAATGCCGGTCAGCATCTTGATCGTCGTGCTTTTGCCGGCGCCATTGGGGCCGATTAGCCCCAGCATCTCGCCTGGCGCCACGCTCAGCTCCAGGTCGCGCACCGCCGCCACCTCACGCACCCGCGGGTCCACGATGCTGCGCAGCCCGCCCAGCAGCCCGCCACGCTGCGCCGCCACCCGGAAGGTCTTGCTCAGCCCATGCGCCTCGATCATTGCCATTGTTCACCTCCAATGAGACAGAGAATCAACCGCAGAGGACGCGGAGGACGCAGAGGGCAGAGAGAGAGAGAGAGAGAGAGAGGGAGACAGTGTGGAATGCCGGGATGCAGCATCTGTTGCCCTCTGACACTATCTCTGTCTCCCCTCCGCGTCCTCCGCGTCCTCTGCGTCCTCTGCGTCCTCTGCGGTTTCTCCGCTCTCTTCTCCGCGTTCTTCGCCACTCCTCTAACTCCCGGTGCTCTGGTAGTGCCGCACGCCGAAGGACCACACCGCCCGCGCCAGCAGCGCGAAGAGCGCCGCGACGACTGGGGACCCGAAGACCACCGCGCCCGGCAGCCCAAAGGGCAGCGGCTTGCCCAGCAGGTAGCAGGCGGGCAGGTAGGTGCCGAAGGCCAGCGGCACCACGAAGATGAAGAGCCGCTGGATGGCGGCGTTGTAGATGTGCAGCGGCCAGCTCAGCAGCTCGCGACCGCCGTAGGTGAAGATGTTGGTCAACTCGGTCGCCTCGACGGTCCAGAAGCAGACCGTAGCTCCCAGCAGCAGCACGGCGATGAAGGTCGTCGCGCCGCTCACGAGGCCCAACGCCAGCGCGAGCAGTTTGGGCGGAGTCCAGGCGATGCCGCCGGGCAGCAGGTGCAACGCGAGCGCGACAATTGCGATGCCCTCGGTGATGCGCCCCAGGCGCCGCAGCTTGAAATCGCTGGTCGCCACTTGCAGCAGCACGCCCGCCGGCCGCAGCATTACGCGGTCGAACTCGCCGCGTCGGATGGTTTCAGGGAAGAGATCGAGACCGGCGCCGAACAGCTCGGCGCAGCCGAAGCAGATCGAGGTCAGCCCGTAGAGCAGCGCCACCTGTCCCACGCTCCAGCCGGCCAGCGTGGGGAACGGTCCGAAGAGGATCAGCACCGTGGCGAATTCGAGGCTGGTGACGCAGAAGTAGGTCGCGATGTCGGTGACGACGGCGGCCTTGTACTGCGCCTGGGCACGGACCGCCAGCCACACGAGCCGGCCGTAGAGCCGCAGGTCATCGCGAGCATTCAGCAGCATGGGGTCAACTCCAAGGGGGTTACGGGGAACGCGGAGTTCGCGGAGGCTCGCGGAGAACGCGGAGACGAGAACAGAGCAACCGCAGAGGAGACAGAGGAAGAGAGCTTGCGCAGAGTATGGATCGTCATGGTGGCTAGCCCCCTTGGACGACGACACGGCGCGCGGCGGCGGAGGTCAGCATGCGCGAGAGCAGCGTCAGCGCGACGAGCCAGATCGCCTGGAGCAGCAGCGCCTCGGCCAGCTCCGCACCGGTCAGCTTGCCCATGAAGACCTCGGCCGGCACGTTGAACATGCCGGAGAAGGGCGACAGCAGTGCGATGGCTTGCAGCCAGCCCGGCAGAAACACCAGCGGCACGTACGAACCGCCGAAGAACATCGCGACCACACCCGCCATACTGCCCACCGCGCGCGCCTCCAGCACCCAGAAGGCGATCACGTTGTAGAGGAAGCGGAACGCGATGCCCAGCCCCACGCCCAGCACCAGGCTGAGCGCGTAGAGCGGCCACGTCACCCAGTCGCCAGGCAGACCGATGCCGAAGAGCAGCATCCCGGCGGCGTAGGTCGGCACGCCGCGGAAGAGCAGGTAGTAGACGCTAGCGCCCACCTCGCGGCTGAACCAGTACCAGGTGAAGTCGCAGGGCTTGAAGAGGTCGGCCACCACCTCGCCGGAGCGGATGGTGAGCATCAGGTCGTACCACGAGAAGCGCAGCACGACCATGATCATCGCCTGCACCAGCCAGATGTAGCGCAGAGTGTCGCGCAGGTCGAAGCCGCGGACGGCGGGCCGGGCGCGAAAGAGGGCGATGTAGACGTAGCAGAAGATGGCGCCGAAGAAGATGTTGGTCGCCAGCCCCGCGAGATTCGCCCAGCGGTAGACCACCAGCCGGCGATAGGCCGTGCGCGCCACCTCGAAGTAGAACCGCATCGCCGCCTCCGTTCCGGTCCGTTCCGCTCCCCGCCTGGATTGCGCCCAGCGCGAAAACCCAGCTCCCGCGGATGGGGGCCGGGGGTGGTGCGTGCATGCTCGCAGACACGCGGAAACGCGGGATAGGCCGCGCCTACCCCGTATCCCCCTCGCGCACATCACGCGAGGGCGTCTGCATACTGTAGCACGGCTGGGCCGCGCGGGTCAACGGAGATTTTGTGCGCGCGGCAGCCAGCCGGCGGTTGAAACCGCGCCTGGAGGGCCGGCGGGCGTCCACCGGACGCCCCTACCCGGCCGCCAAGTCCGCCTGCGCGGACTGGATCTCGTGCGCCGCTACGGGCGATGCGGCCTCAGCTCACGAAATCGAGCGGCACCGGCGCGGAGATCACGCCCTGCTCGTGGGCGCGCCGCAGGAAGAGTCGGATGCTCTGCTCGCCGCGCGGACCGAGGTCAAGCGTCCAGTCGTTGACGTACATGCCGACGAAGGTATCGGCGGTTTCGGGGCGCATGTCGCGCGCGTATTGCATCGCGTGGGCTAGCGCCTCCTGGCGGTGCTCTAACCCATAGCGGATGCTCGCCTTGAGGATGCGCGAGAGCGCGGCCATCACGTCGGGACCGAGGTCGCGGCGCACGGCGTTGACGCCCAGCGGCAGCGGCAGACCATCGGTCTCGGCGTGCCACCACTTGCCCAGGTCTACCACCTCATGAAGTCCCAGCTCGCCGTGCGTGAGCTGCCCCTCGTGGATCAGCAGGCCCGCATCGGCCTTGCCCGCCGCGACGTAGGGCATGATCTCGTCGAAGGGCACGACGACATAGGGGAAATCGCCCAGGAAGAGCCGCAGCGCAAGGTAGGCGCTGGTCATCGTGCCGGGCACGGCGATCGTCTTGCCACGCAGCCAGTCGGCGTCGTGCGGCTCGCGTGTCACCACCTGCGGGCCGTAGTTGTCGCCCATGCTGGCGCCGTGGGTCAGGATCGCGTACTTGTCGGCGACGTAGGCGTAGGCATGCACCGAGATCGCGGTGATCTCCAGCCGTCCCTCGCGCGCCCACTCGTTGAGCGTCTGGATGTCGCGCAGCACATGCTCGAAGGTGTAGCCCTCGGTGGGCACCTTGTGCTCCGCCAGCCCGTAGAACATGAAGGCGTCGTCTGAGTCGGGGCTGTGCCCCAGCTTGACGGCGCGGAATGCGCTCGTCTGCCCTGTGCCTGCCGGTGTGCTGCTCATCGTCGTAGTTGCTCTCCGTTGTCGCCGAGCCAGGGGCCGGCGGATGAATCCGTGCCTAAGCGCCGTTGGCGACGAAGCCCGCCTGGGCAGGCTGGGGATCACATCTCATCGATCGTGCGCCCCGTTGCGAGGCCTCACAAGCCCTTCTACGGTCGCAGTCGTTGCCATGCGGGTAGCTCGCCCCGCGTTAAACTATTGTAGCGTGAGCAGCGAAGGGCACCCACATGAAGCACACGTCGCCCCCGGACGCATCTGCGTCTCCGCCCCATCCTGCCGGCACGAGGCAGCGGTCACGCAGGATGTACGGCGTGCGGGCCTGGGCGTCCGCCGGAGTTGAGCGGGCGTCCACCGGCCACGACGCGCGGGCGTCCACCGGACGCCCCTACTACGGCTGGGTGCTGGTGGTGGCGCTGGGCGTCACGACGATCATCTCCTACGGCACCACGCAGTACCTTTTCGGCGTGCTCGTGGTGCCGATCTCGAACGAGCTGGGCTGGTCGCGCGCCAGCGTCTCGGGCGCCTTTTCGGTGGGGGTGATCGTTGGCGGGCTGACGGGCGTGCCGGTCGGGCGGCTGGTGGACCGCTACGGTGCGCGCGTGCTGATGGCGGTTGGCTCGGCGCTGGGCGGCGCGAGCCTGCTGGGGCTATCCGGCGTGCATGCCCTGTGGCAGTTCTACGCGCTCTGGTCGGGTGGGATCGGCATCGCTACGGCACTCACCTTCTACCCCGTGACCTTCACCGTCGTCGCCAACTGGTTTCAGCGCCGCCGCGGCGCCGCGCTCGCCATCCTCACCCTGCTGGGCGGCCTGTCCTCGCCGATCTACATCCCGCTGGCCGGCCTGCTGGTGGCCAAGCTGGATTGGCGCGGCGCGCTGGTCGTGCTCGCGCTGACGCAGCTCTGCATCGCGCTGCCGCTGCACGCCCTGCTGCTGCGGCGTCACCCCGAAGACCTCGGCCTGCTGCCCGACGGTGACACCGTTGCACCAGCCCCCGCCGTGCTCGCGACGGCGTCAGACGATTCCGCGCTCGCAACGGACGCTGCGATGGATACCGCGCCGATCTCAACGCAGCCGGCGGTGCTCACTGGCGTCGCCCTGCGCGCCGGCATCCGCCAGGTGGCCTTCTGGAGCCTGACGGTGGCCTTCGCGCTGGCGCTGCTCGCCAACAGTGTGCTCTTCGTCCACCAGATCGCGTATCTGATCGGCCGACACTACGGCGCGGTGTTTGCCGCCGACGTGGCCGGCGCCGTCGGCCTCGCCAGCCTGCCGGGCCGCTTCGTGCTGAACTGGCTCAGCGACCGCCTACGCCCAGAGCGCCTGCTGGCGAGCTGCCTCGTGGCGCAGGCGGCGGGCGTCGTGCTGCTGGTGTATGCCAGCTCGCCGATCGCGCTGGCCGGCTACGTGGTGGTCTACGGCGCGGCCTTCGGCGCCATCTCACCGCTGCGCGCGACGGTGATGGCCGAGCACTTCGGTCGCCGCGCGTTCGGGGCGATCACGGCGGTGCAGGGGGTGCCGGTGGCGCTCGCCGCCGGGCTGGGTCCGCTGGCTGCCGGGTGGCTCTACGACCGACTCGGCAGCTACGGGCTGGTCCTGTGGCTCTGCGCCGCCGCGTTCGCGCTCGCGGGCGTCGCCGTCGCGCTCACACCGCGGCCGCACTCGCCGGCTGATCTTGTTCCTGGTGACGCTTGACCGCCGCGATGATCTTGGCGTGGTCGCCGAATCCGCCCTCGCGCTCCATCGAATGCACCAGCTCGCCGTTCACCGTCACCTCGAAGGTGCCCTCGTACCAGGGGATGATCTCGATCGCGGCCAACTCGTGGCGGAACGTCTTCATCAGCACTTCGGCCAGCGCCAGTGTCTGCGGTTCGTAGCCGCACTCCGAGCAGTACGCGATGCTCACCTTCACCGGTCGCTTTGCCATCGTCTCTCCACGCCTCTCTATTCGTTTTCCACGCCGCTAACGGGCATCCACCGGACGCCCCTACAGAGTCTCGCCGGAACTCGGTGCCTTCCGCGTCCTCTGCGGTTCCTCTCTCCTGCTTCGCGTTCTTCGCGCAGCCTTCGCGTCCTCCGCGTCCTCCGTCACCCTCTCCCCTACGCCGCTGGGACACGCTCGACGATCTCGCGCAACGCTGTCACCACGTCTTGGTTGTCTTGCTGCTTGGTTTCCTCGCGCCGCTCGGTGATCGCCACCATGAGCTGCGGCCGCACATCTTCCGGCACCTGGGTGATCGGCGTCTCTGGCGAGCCGAACTCAGGATGCCGCGCATGGATCTCGCGCCGCAGCTCCGCGCGCCGCGCCGTCACGCTCTGTGGGCGCTCGATGAAGTGGCCAATTTCGTTGAACTGCCCGTCGAAGAAGGCGAAGACTGGGATCGACCGGAACTGACCCTGGTTGAGAAACTGGTCCATCAGGTCGGGATGCTGATCGCGCAGGAAGATGCGCAGGTTCAGCTTGCCGCTCTCCTCGGCGATGCGCTCCAGCACCGGTAGGTTGTCAATCACGTCGGCGCACCAGTCCTCGGCCAGCACGAGCACATCCAGTGGCTGCGGCAGATTCTTGAACGCCGCCAGGTCCTCGGGGCGCAACTGCACGCTGAGCTCGTTCGCCTCCAGCCGCTCGCGATTGCGCGTCATCTGCTGCTTGAACTCGTCGTAGGACATGCCCTGCGCGAAACGCTCACCTGTGACGGCCATTCTCCCAAGCTCCTTACCCCTCTCGCGCGGCCACATCGTCCGGGACGCGCTCAATACTACAGAAAGTATAGGATGCATTCGCAACGCGACGCAATGCCGCGAGGCCGGCGGTTGAAACCGTGCCTGGGTGGCCTGCGGCCGCGAAGTCCGCCATCGCGGACTGAGACGACAAGATGGGCGGGAGGCGCCGCGCTATACACCTACCCGCTTGCCGGATGGCCGATCCTCTGGGACAATAGATGTATGTCGCACGGCCAGCCGTGCCGCGTAGTGCTCGCATCCTCAGCAAGTCGAGGCTCGCCGTGACGTCGCGCTCGTCTCACACCCAAGCGCAGGCCGCACAGACGCACACCCACAATCACAGCCCCGTGCGGCTGCAATATCTGGCCGTCAAGCGGCAGCACCCCGACGCGCTGCTGTTCTTCCGCATGGGCGACTTCTTTGAGATGTTTGACGAAGACGCCGAGATCGTCGCCCGCGAGCTGGAGCTGGCGCTGACGCGGCGCGACTGGGGACGCGGTGAGAAGACGGCGATGGCTGGCGTGCCACACCACGCCGCCGAGGGCTATATCGCGCGGCTGATCGCCAAGGGCTACCGCGTCGCCGTCTGCGAGCAGGTGAGCGATCCCGCGCTATCGAAAGGATTGGTGGAGCGCGAGGTGCAGCGCGTCGTCACGCCAGGCACGGTGGTGGACCCGGCAATGCTGGCGGCCAAGCGCAACAATTACCTCGCCGCCGCCGTGCTGGGCCGCGACGCCGTGGGCCTGGCCTACGCCGACGTCACCACTGGCGAGTTCGCCTGTACCCAGATTCCTGCCCCGCGCGGCGCCGACGGCCATCCCGATCCCGACCTGACGCTGGCGCAGGAGATCGCCCGCCTCCAGCCGGCGGAGCTGCTGGTCGAGGCCGCCGCGGATGCCGAGCCGCCGCTGCGCCTCAACGGCCGGCATGCGCTCGCGGCGGATGCGGTCGCCGCGGATGACGCCGATTCCCACGACCTCGCGGACGGGCGTCCACCGGACGCTACTACGGAAGCCGGGACCTCTGTGCCCTCTGCGGTTGCTCTCTCTTCTGACTCCGCGACCTCCGCGCTTGCTCCGCGACCTCCGCGTTCTTCCGTCTCCCCCTCCGAGCAGGGCGGTGACAGCCCCCTCGTCACACCATACGATCCGCGCGCCTTCCGTGAGGACGTGGCCCGCGCGCGGCTGCTGGAGCACTTCGGCGTCGCCTCGCTCGAAGCCTTCGGCTGCGACGGCCTGCCGCTGGCGGTCCGCGCGGCGGGGGCGATCCTGGCCTATCTGCACGAGACACAGCGCGGCGCGCTCGACCACTTCACCGCGCTCGCCACCTACAGCACCAGTGGCTTCATGACCCTCGACGCCCACACGCGGCGCAACCTGGAGCTTTTCGAGAGCGGGCGCGGCGGCGCGATCAAGGGATCGCTGCTGTGGGTGCTCGACGCCACCAAAACGCCGATGGGCGGGCGGCTGCTGCGCCGCTGGCTGGCCGAGCCGCTGCTCGACCTGGCGCAGCTCCGTGCGCGGCAGGATGCGGTCGCCGCCTGCGCCGCCGACATCGCGCTGCGCGCCCGGCTGATGCCCGCGCTGGGCAGGGCCGGTGACCTGGAGCGGCTGATCAACCGCGTTGTCCAGCGCATCGCCATGCCGCGTGACCTGGTCGCGCTGGCCGGCGGGCTGCGTGCCGTCGAGGCGCTGCACGAATCCGCGGCCGCAGCGAGCATTCCGCCGGGGCTGGCGGCGATCTGGGCGGGGATCGCGCCCCTGCCGGAGCTGGCGGCGCTGATCGAGCGCGCGATCGTGGATGAGCCGCCGCTGACGCTGGCGGATGGCGGCGTCATCCGTCCCGGCTACAGCGAGGAGATCGATGCCATCGTCAACGCTTCGCGCCACGCCCGCGAGTGGGTGGCCGCGCTGGAGGCGACCGAGCGCGAGCGCACCGGCATCGCCAACCTCAAAGTGGGTTACAACAAGGTTTTCGGCTACTACCTCGAAGTCACCAACTCGCAGCTTGGCCGCGTCCCCGCCGACTACATCCGCAAGCAGACGATCACCACCGGCGAGCGCTACATCACGCCGGACCTGAAGGAGTACGAGGCACTGATCCTCAACGCTCAGGAGAAGGTGACAAAGCTGGAGCAGGAGCTATTCGCTGGGCTGCGGACTGAGATTGCGGCGCAGTGGGCCGAGCGGGTGCGCCAGACCGCCCGCGCGCTAGCCGAGCTGGACGTGGCGCTGGCGCTGGGCGACGTGGCGGCGCGCAACGGCTACTGCCGGCCTGAGCTGGACGATGGCGACGCGATCCACATCGTCGCCGGGCGGCATCCGGTGGTCGAGGCGAGCCAGCGTGAGACGCCCTTCGTGCCCAACGACACGCAGCTCTCCACCGCCGACGCGCAGATCCTGCTGCTGACCGGCCCCAACATGGCCGGCAAATCCACCTATCTGCGGCAGGTGGCGCTGATCGTGCTGCTGGCGCAGATCGGCAGCTTCGTGCCGGCGGAGGCAGCGCGCATCGGACTGGTGGACCGCATCTTCACGCGCATCGGCGCGCAGGACGACCTGGCAACGGGGCAATCCACCTTCATGGTCGAGATGGTCGAGACCGCCAACATCCTGCACCACGCCACGCCGCGCAGTCTGATCGTGCTGGACGAGATCGGCCGTGGCACCAGCACCTACGACGGCCTCGCCATCGCCCGCGCGGTGGTCGAGTATCTGCACAACAACAAGCGCTGTGGTGCCAAGACGCTGTTTGCCACGCACTACCACGAACTGGTGGAGCTGGCGCGGCTGTTGCCCCGCGTGCGCGCTTGCAACGTGGCGGTCGCCGAGGAGGGCGGCACGGTGGTCTTTCTGCGCAAGATCGTGCCGGGCGGCGCCGACAAGAGCTACGGCATCCACGTCGCGCAGCTGGCGGGTATCCCGCGCCAGGTGGTGCGCCGCGCCGAGGAGGTGCTCGAAGACCTGGAGCGCAAAGGCGACGCGAAGGGCCGGCGCAAGGCGATGCGCGAGATGGTGATGCCGCCCACGCTGCAGCTCACGCTCTTCGCCGCCGAGCCGGACCCCATGATCGAGGAGTTGAAGTCGCTGCCGGTAGACGAGCTGTCGCCGCTGGAGGCGATAGCCAAGCTGTACGAGCTGCAAAGGCGTGCGCGCGAATCGTAGCCGGTTTGCCTCACCTTGACACCTGTGCTATGCTTTCCATAGACCCCCACCCAGGGGGTATGGGAGAACTGAAAGCGAGACGAGGCAGCCCATGCGCGCCGAAAAGCAAGACGTGCTCAAGCGACTCAACTATATCGAGGGCCATCTCGGCGGCATTCGCAAGATGGTCGAAGACGACAAATACTGCGTGGACATCCTGCGGCAGACCTACGCCGTGCGCAAGGCCATCGAGAAGCTCGAAGCCCTGATCCTGGAGAACCATCTGCATGGCTGCGTGCCGGAGGGCATCCGCGAGGGACGCGAGGGCGAGGTGATCGAGGAGCTGGTGCAGCTCTACAACCTCGCCGGCAACCGGTAGGGGTTGCCCCTCACCGCTCGCGCGGGCGTCCACCGGACGCCCCTACGAATGGCTGGGGATCGCGTGGGCGTCCACCGGACGCCCCTACGAATACCAACACGCGATGTGAACAGGAGGCGCACCGTGGCGGAAACGCTGGACCGTGCGCGACAACAACAGAACGCATCATCGCCCGCCGAAACGCGGCGCGACGAGACCGCGACGCTTGCCATCGAGGGCATGACCTGCGCCTCGTGCGCCATGCGCGTCGAGAAGGGGCTAAAGAAGGTCCCCGGCGTGGCGGACGCAAGTGTGAACCTGGCGACCGAACGCGCCACCGTGACCTACGACCCCGCGGTCGCCTCACTGGCCGATCTCGTCGCCAGGGTGGACGCCACAGGCTACGGCGCGACGCCGCTCGCCGCGCCCCAGCCCGCGCCATCTGTGCCGGCAGAGGAGCCGGAGGGCGAGCGCAGCGCCGACCTGAATATCAGCGGCATGACCTGCGCCTCGTGCGCGCGGCGGGTCGAGCGCGCGCTAAGCAAGGTGCCGGGCGTCGAATCCGCGAATGTGAACCTGGCGACCGAGCGCGCGACGGTGACGTACAACCCCATCACCGCGACGCCCGCCGATCTGCTGGCCGCGGTCGAGCGCGCCGGCTACGGCGCTGAGGAGATCGCCCCGCACGGC
Organism: Ktedonobacterales bacterium; assembly: GCA_036376595.1. Taxonomy (GTDB): domain Bacteria; phylum Chloroflexota; class Ktedonobacteria; order Ktedonobacterales; family JADMIN01; genus SMAG-U1939. The sequence goes on from DASVAA010000004.1 coordinate 83,963, forward strand.
ATCGCGGCGGCGGTCCCGGCGGCGGACGAGCCGGTGAGCGAAGAGGACGCGGCGGCGATCCGCCGCGAGCGCGACATCCGACACCGGCGCAACACGCTGATCCTGGGCGTCGCACTGACGATCCCCGTGCTCCTGCTCTCGATGTTCTTCATGAACCGCTTCCCCGGCGAGAGCTGGCTGCTGCTGGCGCTCACCGCGCCGGTCTGGGGCTACGTCGGCTGGGAGTTCCACCACACGGCGATCCGCGTGCTGCGCCACTTCGGCGCCAACATGGACGTGCTGGTGAGCCTCGGCTCAACCGCTGCCTTCGTGATGAGCGTGGTGGCGACAGTCGCGCCACAGGTCGTCGGCGACGTCACCTTCTACGACACCACGGCGCTGATCGTGACGCTGATCTACCTCGGCCGCTACCTCGAAGCGCGCGCCAAGGGCCAGACCAACGAGGCGATCCGCCGCCTGGCGGGGTTGCGCGCGAACGTGGCGCACGTGCTGCAGGGCGGCCGCGAGACCGATGTGCCACTGGCGCGGGTGCGGCCCGGCGATCTGCTGCTGGTGCGGCCGGGTGAGAAGATCCCGACCGACGGCGTGGTGGTAGCGGGCGCCTCGGCGGTGGACGAATCCATGCTGACGGGTGAGAGCCTGCCGGTCGAGAAGGTCCCCGGCGAGACGGTGATCGGCGCGACGGTCAACACGACTGGACGGCTGGAGGTACGCGCGACCAAAGTCGGCGGCGAGACGGTGCTGGCCGGCATCATCCGCATGGTGGAGCAGGCGCAAGGCTCGAAGGCGCCAATCCAGCGGCTGGCCGATACGGTCTCCGGCGTCTTCGTCCCGGCGGTGCTGGGCATCGCGGCGCTGACCTTCGCCGGCTGGACGCTCGCCGGCTACGTCTTCGGCTTTCATCCGCAGGTGGCGATGGGCGTGACGGTCAGCGCGCCGTGGATCGTGGCGCTGGTGGCGGCGATTGCCGTGCTGGTGGTCGCCTGCCCTTGCGCGCTGGGCCTGGCGACGCCGACAGCGATCATGGTGGCGACCGGCAAGGGCGCCGAGTTGGGCGTGCTGATCAAAGGCGGCGAGAGCCTGGAGCGGCTGCGCGCCGTGACCGCCGTGGTGCTCGACAAGACCGGCACCATCACGCGCGGCAAGCCGGAGATGACCGATGCCGAGGTGCTGCCCGGCGCGGAGCTTTCCACCGACGAGCTGCTGCGGCTGGCGGCAAGTGCAGAGAGCGGATCGGAGCATCCGCTGGCGCGGGCCATCGTCGCGGGGGCCGAGGCGCGCGGCGTGGATGTGGGGCCTGCTGCGGCGCTGGAGGCGTTTGACGCGGTGCCAGGCGGCGGCGTGGCGGCGCGGGTCGCGGGGCGTGACGTGCTGATCGGCACGCCAAAGCTGCTGGCCGCGCGCGGCGTGGAGATCATGCCTGCTTCCCGCGAGCGGCTGGAGGCGCTGGAGGACGCCGGCAAGACGGCGGTGCTGGTCGCGGTGGATGGCCGCGCGGCGGGCCTGCTGGCGGTGGCCGACACAATCAAGCCCGGCTCAGGCGAGGCGATTGCGGTGCTCCAGCGGCAGGGACTTGCGGTCTGGATGGTCACCGGCGACAACCGGCGCACCGCGCTGCGCGTGGCCGGTGAGGCAGGCATCCCGGCGGAGCATGTGCTGGCCGAGGTGCTGCCCGGCGAGAAGGCGGCCGAGGTCAAGCGGCTGCAACTGGATGGCGCGGTGGTGGCCTTCGCCGGTGACGGCATCAACGACGCGCCCGCACTCGCGCAGGCGGACGTAGGCGTGGCGATGGGCACCGGCACCGACATCGCGATGGAGACCGCCGGCGTGGCGCTGGTGAAGGGCAACCTGCGCAGCCTGGGGACGGCGCTACGGCTCTCGCGCGCCACGCTGCGGGTGATCAAGCAAAACCTGTTCTGGGCGTTCGCCTACAACAGCATCCTGATCCCCATCGCGATCGCCTCGCCAGCGATTGCTCCGCTGCGCGAGACGGCGCCGGTCTTCGCCGCGGCGGCGATGGCGCTCTCGTCGGTGACGGTGGTCACCAACTCGCTGCGCCTGCGCCGCTTCAGGGGGTGACGGAGGACGCGGAGGACGCGGAGGATACGCGGAGGACGCGGAGAATGGGAGAGAGGAGACGGCGAACGCGACGATCACGAAGAGGCTGCGTAGGGGCGTCCGGTGGACGCCTGCATGCGACCGGCACAGGCTCCCGGTCTTGATGCTGTAGGGGCGGGACATGTCCCGCCCGTTCTGAGACAGAGGAGAACACAACCCCATGGCACAGGTTGAAGACATCACGCTGAAGGTTCCTGACGTGAGCTGCGAGCACTGCGTCAAGACGATTGACGGCGCGCTGGGTGTGCTGCCAGGTGTCGAGCTGGTGCGCACCGATTTGCCGACCAAGACGGTGCAGGTGCGCTTCGAGCCAGGCAAGGTCTCGCGGGAGCAGATCGAGGCGACTCTCGACGACGCCGGCTATACCGTCGCGCCGTGAGATAGCGGGAAAAACCCGAGCGTTCAGCAGAGGCGACGGGCACGGGGGGATGACCTCCATGCTCCGCCGCCTCTGTGTGTCTTGCGACCGACGATGGCATATCGTATGATACAACGGCGGAGATACAGAAGTCCGTAACGACAGAACTCCGCTGCCTGGAGGTCTATCTTGGCGACGCACATCGAAGAGACCGCCGCTGACAAGCCCGCACGGCGCGCCCGCTTGACGCTCGACATCGATCGTGCGCTCCACACGCGCATCCGCCTGGCGGCGTTCCGCGAGGGTATCTCGATGCGCGAGTACATCGAGCGCATCCTGGAGGAAAAGGTGCCCGAACCCGCACCTGAGGAGGAAGACGAGCTGCGTCCGATGGCTCCCGATGCTCTGGAGCGGCTGCGGACGACACGCGAGGCCATCAGCCGCGGACGAGTATTTTCGGATTCGAACCAGATCGTTCGGCAGATGCGTGAAGAGCGGTCGCAGCACCTGGGGCAGCTATGAAGCCGGATCGTGTGGTCGTAGACACCAGCCTGGCGCTCAAATGGGTCGTCCAGGAAGACGACTCCGATATCGCAAACGCGCTGTTGGCTACCTGGATCGCGCAGGGTGTCATCGTTTTGGCGCTGTCGTTGATGGCGTACGAAATCGCTAATGCTGTCCATCAGCGTGTCCGAAGAGGCGACTTCACGCCAGACGATGCCGAGCAGGCATTCACGCAGCTCTATTCGACGGGTATCAATTTCCGTTGGGCGCGCTCCGCCAGTGTTGCGGCCGCACTGAGCGCGCGAGCCTTGGAGATTGCTCGCGACTACACTCTGGGTGTCGCCTACGATACCCAGTTCCTCGCCCTGGCCGAGCACGAAGATTGTGAATATTGGACCGCTGACCGGAGATTCTTCGAGACGGTGAGGCGCGATCACCCGCGCGTGCAGTGGCTCGGCGCGTATCAGCCCCCGCAGGTGCAACCGGCAGGCCCGACCCCAACGCCGTAGGTGCGCGGAAAATGCTACGAGCGGCGGTGACGCGCCCGCCGCTCGTGTCGTGCTGGGCGCCCTGGCAGTAGTAATGTCCGGGGCGCCCGTGTCGTGGTGTTCGCACCTCGCGCATTGCGTGCCGCGCTAGGTGGCCGGCGCGGTCGGAGAGCTCGTGGACGTGTGCGCCGGCGAGTAGTATTCGTCGGTGATGTCGCAGACCGTTTGCTCGTCGTCGTTGGCCCGCGCCACCCATCGCACGAGGGTCATCATCAGCCCGAACACCAGGATCCAAAACGCGATGACGAATACCAACCACATGGCATGTCATCCTTTCGGAGGCGCGGAGGCCCGTTCCGCGCACTTCCATAATACACAGATTGCGCGATTATGTGTAGTGGTCGGTCCGTATTTCGGTGCTTCTTGATGCTCCTGTGACCCCGCGCCTTAGCGACTAGCACCCGGCCTGGCGCCCACCCATGGTTATCTCGCCCGCACGCCCAGCCGCGCGAGCTGCGCGCCCAGCACGAACTGCAGCACCGAAGCGGCCGCCACCGGCACGAAGGCGACCGCCGGCAGCCGCGGCAGCAGGTCCCACAGCGCGCCGCCCAACAGCGGTCCCAGAAACGCGAAGCTATAGCTGATGCCGAGCGTCGTGCCGGTCAGCCGCGCGACCTCGTGGCGCCGCGCGAGCAGCGGCGGCAGCGCGATCCCCAGCGAGAAGACGATGCTCGATCCGCCGCCCAGCAGCGCGGCCCACAGCGGCTCCAGCGCGTGCGGGCCGAAGACCCATCCGGCGATCGCGGCGCTGCAGACGATCCCCGCCACCATGAAGGGCGCGCCGCGGCCCGCAATGCGCTGCGCCACCGCCGTGACACCCAGGCTCACGGGGAGCTGTGCCGCGTTGAGTGTGGCGAGCGCGGCCGGTGTCAGGGCGCTCAGCCCGAGCGCCTGATTATAGTTGGCAATCCAGCCGTTCATGCCGAAATAGACCAGACTGCCGGAGCCAAGCAGTATGCCCATGTGAACGACGTGCATGCGCCGCGCCGGCTCATCGCCGGCATCCTTGGCCGCCGCGGCGCCACCATCCTCCGCTGGCACCTGCCGCGGAGCGGTCGGCGGCCCTGGCGGCGCGAGCAGCAGCCACAGCGCCAGCATCCCCGCCACCGGCACGCTCCACAGCAGAAACGTGCCCGCCCAGCCGTCGGGACCGAAGAGCGCACCCATCAGCGGCACGGTCACGCCCGCCGCCACCGCCTCGCCAATGATCAGCCCGTCGGTGAAGAGCGCCGCGGCGAAGCCGACGCGCGTTGGGAACCACTGGCGCACCAGCACCGGCATTGCCGTCTGCGCCAGCGCGATGCCCAGACTCAGCAGCGCTGTAAAGAGCAGCAGTGGCGCTGCCGCTGCCCAGACCGCACGCAGCGCCGCCCCCACTGCCAGCAGCACCAACCCGATCGTCACGCTGCGCCGGCCGCCGATGCGCCCCGCTACCCACCCTGACGGGATCGCCAGCGCGCCGAAGATCAGCACCGGCACTGCCGTCACCAGCCCCGTCGTGGTGTGATCGAGCGCCAGATCGCGCGTGATCAGCGGCAGCACCGGTGGCACGCCCAGGATCACCGAGCGCAGGTTGAATCCGGCCAGCACGATCAAGATCGCCGCCATCGCCGCGCGCCAGCCCACGACACGCGCCGGTAGGATCGTGTGCTCCCGCTGCTCGATGCGCGCCACTCCGTGCTCCCCTCCAGCTCAACAAAATGTGCGGGCATCCGCTCCGCATGCCTTGTATCATAGCGTGACGCATGAGATTCCCTTGGATCACCGTGTGCTCCGCATCCACTGCGGTTTCTCCCTCCCCTCTCTGCCCGCTCCTCCGTTCCCTCCGTTGCCTCTGTGATGAAGCTCTGCTCTTCTTCGCGTGCTTCGCGTGTGCTTCGCGCTTGCTACGCGACCTTCGCGTTCCCCGCCTCCTCCTCTCTCACCCGCGCAAACGTCCCAGGTGGATTGACACGCGCACCACATCTCCATACAATCGCTTGGCGCGTCCTGTGCCCCGCGGCATATACACAGCCTTCTTGCGAGGCGCCGGGGACCGCGGATTCGGATTGCACGGACTTCTGGATGTGGCGCGAGGAGGGGGATCCATGCCTGGGCTGCATACGACGCAGCGGCGTACGGTAACGGCACTCGATCGGCACGGCGGGCGGATGGGCAAGCTGCTCCCGCGGACGGCGCTGGCGCTTCTTGGGCTGGCAGCGCTGCTGCTCTCGGCTTGCGCCACCGGGTCTGGAACCACTCCGCTGGCCAAGAACCAGGTCTTCACCTGGCCCTACCGGCCGTTCGCCCCAGTGGATAACAAGATCAACCACGACGCGGTGCTCGATCCGGCGGCACTGGCCTTCGCCAATGATACTGGCAACGCCGACATGCTCTACGCCCCGCTCGTCACCTTCGACGCCGGCCTCAACCCCGTGCCAGATGCCGCAACGTGGGATATTTCGAACAACGGCACCATCTATACGTTCCATCTCAAGCCCAACCTCAAGTTCAGCGACGGCACCCCGCTCACCGCCGCGGACTATGCCTACAGCATTGACCGCGCGCTCGACCCCCATTTGTGCGACGTGCTCGACGCCCAGACCTACGGTCCCAACGCTAATGGCTTGTGTCCTAGCTCCACCGCCGGCCTCGCCCCCGGCTACCTCAACGCGATGATTGGCGCCGCCGAGCGCGCCAGTGGGGCAATCCCCAGCGACATCGCCCAGGGCGACAATCCCAAGTTCGGCCTCAACGTGGTCGACCCGCACACGCTGCGGATTCGGCTCTCCAGTCCGGCGGCGTACTTCATCGAGGCCATGACGTACCCCACGTCATACCCCGTCGAGAAGGCACTCGTGGATAAGTATCCGGGCGGGCTGTGGGTGGATCATCTCAACGAGGGCGGCTGCTCCGGCCCGTTCATGGTCAAATCGTATGGTGACGGCAAGCAGCTCGTCATGGTGCCCAATCCCAATTGGGAGGCGGCGTGGAACACCCAGCTCAAGCTGAGCGAAGTGGACCGCCCCTACGTCGCCAGCCAGGAAGACGAGTATACCGCCTACCGCGCGGGGCAGTACGACTACAGCGAGGTCCCCGGCGACCAGTACACGTTTGCGCGCGGCGAGGACGACTTCAACGAAGTGCCCACGCTCGCCACGCAGTACTACGGCATGAACACGCAGATGGCGCCGTTCGACAACCTCGCGCTGCGCCAGGCGTTCGATCTGGCGCTCAACAAGCAGTACCTGGTGGACAACGAAGAAAACGGCGCCGAGATACCCACCAACCACATCATCCCGCGCGGCATGCCGGGCTTCAATAACAACCTCAAGAATCCCGCGCCCGACAACACGCAGACGCTGACCGGCAACCAGACCGCCGCGACCACACTGCTCAAACAGGCACGATCGCAATGCACGGTCGCGACGACGGAGACGCCTCCGGACTTCTGCCCCTACATCACCGGCTCGAGCCCCGAGCAGATCACCTTCTATGCCGGCTCCTCGAATCACACGCGCGTCAACATCTTGAAGGACGCGGTCAAACAGTGGGATCAGGTGCTCGGCCTCAACGTCGTCGCCACGATAGACGACAAGACGTGGGCGAAGTGCGTCTCTGGAGCAAACACAGTCTGCCAGGCGTGGGCGGTCGGCTGGCTCGCCGATTACCCCGACCCGCAGGACTTTCTCTCGCTGCAGTTCGCGACCGGCGTGCCGAACAACACCACGGGCTTCCACAGCTCCGACCTGGACAAGCTGTTTGCCCAGGCCGACGCCGAGCAGAACCCGGCGACGCGGACGCAGGACTATAACGACGCCGAGCAACAGATGGTGAACCAGTGCGTGTGGATCCCTTACGCGCAAGACAAGCTCTTCTGGCGCCAGCGTAGCTGGGTCCACGGCTTCGGCCTCAACGCGCTCCAGCTCATTGTGGATACCGACTGGGCTAAGGTGTACATCACCGCCCATTAGTGGTCCTCATCCTCTGGCCCCTCTCCCCGTGCGGGAGGGGGACGGCACTGGGGGCGATGTGGAGTACGTGGAGGTCGCGGAGCTTCGCCGAGGCAGCTCATGGGGATGCGTGATGTGCGCCCGCACCATACGTTTACGCAACGCGCGTGAGTATCCGCGGCCCGCGTAGGCGTCGTCTGGCGGCGGAATGCCGGCCGGCGCTGATCCATCCACCAGCCCACCGGACGCAGTACGCTGGACGCGGCGGCGCTCCCCCGATACAATCCGAGACATCACGCGCGGCGCGGAGCGGCGCAGCGATGCGGGTTCGACGGGTTCGAGAGGAGCCAGCGGTGCGGCACGATGGAAAGCAGCAGGCGCAGTCTCAGCCGCGGGCCGCAGCGACACCCGGCGGGCGCCAGACGGTGGCGGAGGATGGTGGAGGCACGCGGCGGGTCGCGGTGTATCCCGGCTCGTTCGACCCAGTGCATCGCGGCCATCTCGACATCGCCATGCGCGCCGCCAAGCTGGTGGACGAGCTGGTGATCGCGGTCTACAAGACACCCAGCAAAAACCTGATGTTCTCCGGTGACGAGCGCATCGCCCTGTGGCGCGAAGCCCTGGCGGAGGCCGGACTGAACAACGTGCGGGTCGAGGGTTTCGAGGGGTTGATCGTGGACTTCGCGCGCAGCGTGGGAGCACAGGCGATCGTGCGCGGGCTGCGCGCTGTCACCGATTTCGAGTACGAGTTCCAGCAGGCGCTAATGAATCGCAAGCTGGCGCCCGAGATCGAGACACTCATGACCATCACGTCGCTCTCGCACCTCTTCATCAGCTCGTCGCTGCTCAAAGAGGTCGCACGGCTGGGCGGCGACCTCGACGGCATCGTCACGCCCAACGTCGCCCGTGCCATCCGTGCCAAATTGGAAACGACGTAGGAGGGGGAAGACAGTCAACGCGGAGTTCGCGAAGTACGCGCGGAGGACGCAGAGGGAAGAGCCGGGTATCCATGCCTTCCTCCTTCCTCTGCACAGTCAGTACGGCATGGTTTGCCGCTGGTGTGGCTGACTCCCAGGCGCTTTCCGTCTGTTCTCCTCTTCTCCGCGTCCTCCGCGACCTCTGCGTCCTCCTTAATAAGTAAGTGAAGAGAGGTGCCCATGAGCATGGAGCGCATCGCCGCGGATTGGCTGCTCATGGGCGCGAGCCGGCTGGTGACGCTGGCGCCAGAGCGCGTGCCGGGAGCCGAGGGTACGCTGGGTGTTGTGCCGCGTGGGGCGCTGGCCGCGCGCGAGGGGCACATCGTCTGGACCGGCCCAGAAGAGGCGCTGGCGGCGGCGGTAGATGTGGCAGCAGTGCCCGAGGCGGCGCGCTTCGACGCCGGAGGCCGTGCCGTGCTGCCTGGCTTCGTGGACTCGCACACGCACTTCATCTTCGCCGGGGACCGCGCGGCGGAGTTCCAGGAGCGCCACGCGGGCATCTCATACGAGGAGATCGCCGCGCGTGGCGGGGGCATCCTCAACACCGTGCGCGCCACGCGGGCAGCGCCGGAGGACGAGCTGCGGCGGCTGGGGCGCGAGCGGCTGCGCAGCTTCGCCGCCCATGGCACGACCACCGTCGAGGGCAAGACCGGCTACGGGTTGGACCTGGAGACTGAGGCGCGCTGCCTCGACGTGATGGCGAGCCTGAGCGCCGAGTCGGGATTGCCGTGCGTGGTGCCGACGTTTCTGGGCGCGCACACGCTGCCGCCGGAGGCCCGCGGCTCGGCTGAGGTCCGGGCGGCATACGTGGACCTGGTGTGCGAGACAATGCTGCCCGCGTTCGCCGGCCGCGCCCGCTTTTGCGACGTCTTCTGCGAGCGCACCGCCTTCACGGTGGATGAGGCGCGGCGCATCCTGACTCGCGCCCGCGAGCTAGGCTACGCGCTCAAGCTGCACGCCAATCAACTTGGCGACAGCGGTGGCGCGGCGCTAGCGGCCGAGTTGGGGGCCGTCTCGGCGGACCACCTCGACTTCGCCTCCGAGGCCGACCTGCTGCGACTGCGCGCGGCGGGGGTGACCGCCACTCTGCTGCCAGGCTGCTCATTTTCACTCTCCACGGCGTACCCGTCGGGCCGGCGGCTGCTCGACCTGGGGCTGCGGGTGGCGCTGGCGACCGACTTCAATCCGGGCACGTCGTACAGCGAGAACATGCAGATGATGATCGCGCTGGCGGTCAGCGCGATGGGCATGACGCTGGATGAGGCAATTGCCGCGGCGACATTGGGCGGCGCGCACGCGCTGGGCATGCGGGACGAGATCGGCAGCCTGGCACCCGGCAAGCGCGCCGATATGATCGTGCTGCATGGCGGCGACGAGCGTGAGCTGGCGTACCACTTTGGCGTCAACCTGGTCGCCGAGACGATAATCGGCGGCGCGGTATCACGGGGGTAGAACGAGTTTTACGGCGACGGTACCTTTGCGTCACGCCCGGGGCTGTGCAAGATCGGCGACTATGTTATACTGGTTTCGCGGCGAGTACGCCGCCTGAAAGGAATCCGCGGGCGCGGCCGGTACGCATGAGTGGAGAGAAGGCGGTAGATGGCAACATACCAGTACGCGGGAACGGCCCTCGCAGCGACGGATCAGACGACCACCGCTCCTCTGGTGGTGCTCTTCGAGCGCGACGACGCGATTGCGGTTCCGCTGCTGGCGCAGATTCGCCTGGCGCAATACGACGTCCGCGCGGCACGCACGCCGGTCGAGCTATTCGACATCCTGGGCAAGCACGACGTGGCCCTGGTGCTGGTGGACCTGGGCAACGCGACGGCCGGGCGCCGCGAGTTCTGGGTGGCGCTCGACGGGCAGCGCCGCGGCCACCCGACGCAGGTGATGACCTTCCGCTACACGCCGCCAGGCGGCATCTTCGATACCGATTTCGAGCCGTCGGCCCGTGCGATCGCCGATGTGGAGATCGGCGGTGCGGCGGAGTTCGAGCTGATCCTTGACGGCATCCGCCAGCGCGTGCCGCTCTCAGGTGGGAGGCCGGGCACCCAGGGATATGCACCGCTCTCGCCCCCCGCCATCCGGCCCTTCGGCGCGGCGCTCCCCGACCAGGGGCTGGGCGCGGCTGCTCTCGGCGGAGGCCCACAGCAGAACTTCGCCGTGCCGCGGGGCTACTATAGCCCACCGCCGACCTCCGATCCCTTCGGGGCGTCGCCGCCTTACCCACACCCCAACTTCGTCGTCCCTTCGCCCCACGCCGCCGACGCCGGCAGCCCCTTCGCACACCCCGCCACTGTCAACCCCTTCGCCCCCGGCAGCGAGCCATCGCCCTTCGCGCATCCGGCGAACGTCAACCCCTTCGCCGACGACGTGGCGCCCCAGTCTGTCACGCCACACGCGCCTGTGCCGCCCCTGTTTGGTGGGCAGCATCCTCCCGTGGCGCCCGCCGGACCGGCTGGCCGCATGGCGCAGCCACATGGTGCTCCCGCGGGCTTCGAGGAGCGCGCGGCCCATCTGAGTGAGATGTACGCCGCGCAGTTCGGACTCAACGGCAATCCCGGCGCGCCGCGGCCCTCGCCCTCGGTCGCCGAGTGGGGCACGCCCGCGCCGGCAGGCTCGCCATCCAGCGTCTTCGGCGCCAGCGGACCCGGCTTCGCGCCGTCCGCACCCGATTTTGGCGCCAGCGACTCCAGTCTGCGCCGCGCGAAGGAGCCGATCGCCGACACCTGGACGCCACCTGATGGCGCCGTGGGCCTCGACCCTGGCGACGAAACCGGCGTCGTGCCGGAGATGGCGTACCGCCCGTTCAGCGACTCCGCCGAGCGCATGCCGCGAACTGGACCCGCCGATCGCTGGGTGGCTGGCCCTCCAGCCCAGGCTCCGATTGGCGCGATTGCCTCAGACCGGACCGTTCCCGTGTCTCCCGTGTCCCCGGCGTCACCAGAGCGCCTGCCGGCGATTCGCACGCAGCCCGCCGAGACGGCGCTGGGCGCGGTGCTGGTCGAGGGCGCGCTGCTCTCGCCGGAGCGCCTGGCCGCGCTCAAAGGCATCCAGCGGCTGCTCGCCAACGTCAACATGGATTTCCGCCTGGGCGAGCTGGCACTGATGTTCCAGTTCCTCAGCCCCGATCAACTGCTCGCCGCGATGCTGGTGAGCCGCGGCCTCGTCAGCCCGCAGCAGATCGCGGGCCTGGGCCGCGTCAAGCAGGAGATGGCTTCTCAGGGCATGGAGCACGACCTCGAAAGTCTGCTCACCATGTTTCACATCCTGCCGGCGGAGCAGATTCGCGTGCTGCGTGCCGAGCTGGGCGGCTGAGACGCGGGGGAGAAACCGCGACGGGACGCGGAGGGCCGCAGAGAAGCTGACTCTGGGGCGACACAGTCGATCCGCCCCGTGACACCGCTCCACACATGCGGCCGGTGCTTCATTGCCGCGATCGGTGCGGCATTCGTCGCCTATGGCACGCGCCGCGGGCCACCACCCGCCAGCAGCAGCACGCCGGCAATCAGCAGAATCAGGCTCAGCAGCGAGAGGCCGATCACCCCCAGGATGCGTCCCAGCCCTGGCCCGGTGCTGGAGCTCCCGGCCGGCGTGGCCGTCGCCTTGGGCGTGGCGGTTGGGCTGGGCTTGGGCGTGGCCGTCGGCTGTTGCGCCAGCGTCACCTGCACCGCGGCCATCAGGGAGGGTAGGCTCGATCCTTGACGGTCGCTGGAGACCAGATAGAGATTGTAGGTGCCGGTGGAGACGCTGGCGGGTATTTGGATGGTCGCCGTCACGTTGCCAGAATCTTTGGTGGTGATGGCTGTGCGGTTGGCGGTGCTGAGCAGGGTTGCGCCGTCGAAGTCACTGCCCAACTTGATCGGCTGCTGCGAGAGATACACCTGGAGCGTCAGGCCGCCTGGTGCGAAGTTCTGGCCGGAAATGGTTGCCTGGGACCCGATGTATAGCAGGTACGGTGGGCCTTGCAGCGGCGCGGAGGTCGAGGGGTCCAACAGCTTGAAGGTCGGCGCACTGGCCGCGACGACGCGGAACAGATCGCCAGATTGCGCTGGCGGCTGGGCCGCGGTCGTATCGAGCGCACAGATGTAGTACTCGCCGCCGACGTTGGACGCGCCCGAAGGCCACTGTACCGTCGTGGTGAATGCGCCGCCGGAGGTCGTCACCGTGCCATTGGCGAACGAGGGGATACTAGGCCCAGTATTTACGCATCCCTGGCTTTGAGGCACATAACCGAGCTGATACGTGTGGCCGTCGGTGAAGCCCGAGCCGTTGAGCGTGAGATTGGCGCCTACCGGCCCCTGCGCGACATCGTTGCTATTGGGCGTCGGGATCACGATGCTGACGGTGGGAGTGTCTTGCGGGTGCGCCAACGCCAGCGACGGAGCGCCGCCCGCCGCCGCCAGGGCGAGCGCAGCGAGCGCCATCCCCAGCACGAGTCCGCGCGCCGCTGCGCGATATGCCCGCCGTCGCACCCACCGCTGCATGCTGCCGCTCCCCATCTGTCGTGCTGCCACGCGCTATCTCTCTCCGCGCGGAGCGTATCACCCGCGGTCCCGCTATCGCTGGGCGCCATCTCGGCATCCGTCGAGGCCGGCGGCGCGGCCATAGTATAGCATGCCCGCTGGGCCGCGCAACGCTCCGCGAGACGGCCAGCGGTTGAAACCGCGCCTGGAGGGCCTGCGGGCGTCCACCGGACGCCCCTACCGGCCGCAAAGTCCACCTCCGCGGACTGGGAATCGGGTATCGCCGCGCTCACGCACTCGTCTCTTTCGCGCGGGACGTTGACTCCGCGAGCCGGCGGCACGGTACAATGTGTGCGATTGGGCGCGATCGCGGGCTATTCGGGGAGATGCGCCCCAGAAGGAGTTGCGGCTGCCATGCAGGTCATCAGTGGTCCCGTGCGCTATTTCTATCTGCGGCGAACCCGCGGCCACGACGAGATCGAGCACTGGCCGCCGGCCATCAAGCCGCTGGAAGTGCCCGAAAGCAAAGTCTGCGGCTCAGTGCGTCTTTACACCACGAACGTCGGCTGGCGCGCGGAGTGCGGCGACGAGCCGGCATCTGCCGAAACGCCTGGCCCCAACGGCGCCAGCTCCACCACCCCCACCATCGAGACGCCGCTGCTGCTAACCCGCGAAACGACACTTGGTCTGCTTCAGCCGGATGGCAAGCTGGCGCGCGGCGAAGTGGCACTGCTCGGGGTGCGCGTCGTCAATGCCGATGCCAAGGGGCCGGAGTACGCGATGCACTTCGTCGTCGTGGGTATGCCCGGCTCAGGACTCAACCGGCGCCCCACGCTCGTGCCGGTCGAGAGCCTGGTGGTGGGCGAGTACGTAGACAACGGTACGTGGGCCGAGGCGCAATTGGAGCTGCGCATGTCGCCCGGCGAATACTCCAATCAGCCCGTCTTCCTGCCCGACCCGGTAATCCTGCGCAACGTCAACGCGACACTCGACCGGACAGTGCAGGCCAACCCGCGCTTCACCTATGGCGAGAATCCGCAGCGCGACATCACCGCCGAGGTGGGTGCGGGCCGCGTGACGCTCTTCGGTGCCGCCGCCATGCGCGCCGTTGGCGAGCGGGCGCGGGCCGCGCTGCTGCAAACGCCAGGCGTGGTCGAGGTCAGCGACCGCATCCTCTACCTCGAAGACCTCAAAGAGATGGTCGAGGACGCGCTGGAGGCCAAGGGGCTGAACGACATCGTGGTGCTGGTGGAGCACGCCCTGGTGGTGCTCAACGGCGAGGTGAGCAGCTCCAAGCTGCGCTGGCAAGCGGAAGACATCGCCAAGGCGATCCCCGGCGTGCGCGGGGTGGTCAACAACATCGTCGTCGCCGAGCCAACCACGGCGTAGGGGGTAACGGCGAACGCGGAGTTCGCGGAGATTCGCGGAGACCGCGGAGAGGAGAGAGCAAAAGAGAGAACGCGAAGGATGCGAAGCAAGCGCGCAGGACGCAAAGGGACATCGGTAGAGGCGTATGGTATACGCCCAACTTGCGCGACGTAGGGGCGAGGCATGCCTCGCCCGCCTGCTTGATTGTCTCGTTGCGAATGATGGTGTCCGGATAGGTCTACGAGAGGACCGGAAGGCCGCCCGGCGTGGTGAATCCGCGCAGCGTGCCCATCTCGCGGATGAAGGCGGCGTACGTGGCAAGGATCTCACCGCTGTTGGCTTCGGGGCGAGCTGCGTATTCCGCGAGCAGCGGTGACTCGACCATATCCAGCGCGCAGAGGGCAGCAATGCGCTGATATTCATGGCCGTCTTCCCACGCCAATCGAGCAAGTTCCTCCACGTGTGATGCGCCTATGCGGGCAAGCGCCAGCAGCGCCCGCCGGCGCACGTGCTCATCTTCGTCGCGCACGAAGCAGAGCAGCAGGGCCTCGGCAGCCGGCTGCCGCTGAGGCTCCAGCGTACCGAGTTGCTCGGCGAGCTGCCACTTGGTGTCCCGTTCGCCCGCGCTCACCGCCCGCTCGGCGAGATAGAGCAGCTTATCGGGATCGTCACCAAGGTATTCGGCGAGGTGCTGTCCCTCGTTGTCACGCGCAATGGCGTAGAGTAGCGCGCTGGCCGTCGTTTCATTCCAGTCCTGGTATGCCGTGGCCGATACGACGGCGAAGAAGGCGTTGTACAGCTCTTCCCAATTCGGGTAGAACGTCTCCCACTCTCCGCTGCGCTCTGCGACCGGGAAAGTGGCCGCCCAGGCGCGAAAGCGGTCCACCTCGGCGTCGAGCGCTTGGAACGGGTTCGCCATTGCTGATGCCCCTCTGAATCTACCTATTGCCACGCGATCACGCGTATCCTGATTCCCCTCCTCTGCGTCCTCTGCGGTTTCTCTGTTATCTCCCTTCTCCGCGCCCTCCGCGCTTACTCCGCGGACTCCGCGTTCTCCGTAACCTCTCTCACATCCTAAACACTCCGAACGTGGTTTCGGGGATTGGGGCATTGAGGGCGGCGGCGATGCCCAGGCCCAGCACCGTGCGCGTCTCGGCGGGATCGATGATGCCGTCGTCCCACAGGCGCGCCGTGCTGTAGTAGGGATTGCCCTCCTCCTCGTACTTCTCCAGGATCGGCCGCGTGAACTCCTCCTGCTCTTCTTGCGTCATCGTCTTGCCCCGCGCCGCCTGCCCCGCGATACGCACCTGGAGCAGCGTGTTCGCCGCCTGCTCGCCTCCCATCACTGAGATGCGCGCGTTGGGCCACATCCAGAGCTGCCGCGGGCTATACGCGCGCCCGCACATGCCGTAATTGCCGGCGCCAAAGCTGCCGCCGATGATCACCGTGAACTTGGGCACCGCGGCGTTGGCGACGGCCATCACCATCTTGGCGCCGTCCTTGGCGATGCCGCCGTTCTCGTACTGCTTGCCGACCATGAAGCC
>DASVAA010000005.1:0-33141 GCA_036376595.1 Ktedonobacterales bacterium
CCGTCGGGACCCACGCACAGGCCGGTCAGCCCGCTGCTGCCGGTGGGGATTGAGAACTCGCGCACGGCGCCGCCCGTGGTCATACGGCCGATCTCGTTCTGCCCCACATCGAGCCACCACAGCGCGTGGTCCGGCCCGACCACGATCGCGCCGGGATGTGCCCCGCGCGGCAGCGCAAAGATGGTCAGACTACCGGCAGGCGTAAGGCGCTCGATCAGACCGCGCGAGTAGTCGGTGAAATACAGCGCGCCGTCGGGGCCGGCGACGATATCAGTAGGGCTGGTGCCGGTTGCCATCGGAAGTTCGGTGATCGTGCCGCTCGTCGCGATGCGGCCGATGTTGACCGTTTCAGTGAACCACAACGCGCCGTCCGGCCCGGCGGCGATCTCGCCTGGCACGGTGTCGATCGTGGGGATCGGGTACTCGCTGAGCATGCCCTGCAGCGTCAGGTGGCCGATTTTGTTGGCATGTGGCTCGGTGAGCCAGAGCGCGCCGTCCGGCCCGACCGCCAGCCCGCCGGCATCGAGGCTCCCCTGCGGGCCGAGCTGGCTGAACGTGGCTCCAGCGATGACAAAGCGCCCGATGGTCCCAGCGCCCTGCTCGGTGAAGTACAGCGCTCCATCGGGGCCGACGACGATGTGGTCGGGACCAGCTTGCGGCGTGGGCAGATCGTGCTGGGCGAAGTGGGCGTGCGCGACCGCCCCCACCGGCAGCAGCTTGATCGGTCCGATCCCGACCTGGCGGAACACAATCGCGTGCGAGATGCCGACCAGCACCGCGACCGCAACCATGACCACGGTCAGCAGCGCGGCGATCGCGCCGATGATGCGCCGCCTGCGCCGTCGCGCCTTGCCGTGGAATACCAGTGGCCCGCGCATGCCGCGCGCTGGCACGCCAGGCACGCCCGAGCCGCCGCTCGACGCTGGAGTATCCGAAGGTGACATCGTTGCGGCCCTCCCCGCGCGCATCTTCCAGCATCGAGACGTACGAGCGCAAGCGCTTTTCACTGAGGCATTGACAGAACGTCAGACGCTCTGTTACACTGTAGAACGTGAGTTCTATGCCCGCTCCATGTTGGACGAAGGAGGCAGCCCCGTGAGAGATGCCCTCAGCGACAAGCAGACCGACATCTACAACTTCATCACCAAGTATATGGACGAGAACGGCCGCCCGCCCACCAATCGGGAGATTGGGCACGCGGTAGGAATCGGCTCGACCGGCCACGTGGACTATCATCTCACGGTGCTCGAGAAGAAGGGCTTCATCCTCCGCGATCGCAAGACCAGCCGAGGCATCGCGCTGCCGCAAGACCAGCGTGGGGTGCCGATCCAGGGCGCAATCGCCGCTGGCGCCCCGCTCGACATCTATGAAGGGCCGCAATATGCGATGCTTGACCTGGGTACGCACCGGCGCGACCGCGAGTATGTCTTGCAGGTGCGCGGGCGCTCGATGATCGAGGATCACATTGCTGACGGCGACTTCGTGCTGGTGGACCGTGAGGCGCAGGTTGACGACGGCGACATCGTGGTGGCGACGCACACCGCAGGCACCGGTGATCTCGGCAGCGCAACCCTCAAGCGCGTGTACAAAGAGGCCGATCGGGTGCGCCTCCAGCCGGCGAACTCGGAGATGGAGCCGATCTACGTCTCAGGTGATGAGTGGAATCGTGAATGGAAAGTCCAGGGCAAAGTGACCGCCGTCTATCGCAAGTGCTAACGGCGCCTCCTCGCCCGTTCCAAAGAGTGTAGGAGCCTGTGTCATACCGCGCAGGCCGGGTAGTCCGTCCTGCACGAAAGTCCCCCACATCCACGCGGTGACTTGCCAAGTGGCGCCCAACGTGGTACGACAGCACCGTACGCCGGGCGCGATGGAGGCGCCCGCGTGTGCGCTCCCGTCTCGCCGGCCGGTGCGTGCGGGCGTGCCGATTGTGCCGCGCCCAGGCGAACAGCCTCCACGGCGCAAAGGGGGGACCTTGGTGGGCGGTATCGAACAGGCGCTTTTCGAGCTGATCAAGAACTGGTATCTGGCCACGGGCCTCGTCGGCATCGTGCTCGCCATGGCGCTGGAGAGCTGCTGCATCCCGCTGCCGAGTGAAATCGTGATGCCGCTCGCGGGCTATATGGTCTTCAAGTATCCCGACCACTTCTCACTCTTAGGCGTGGGGCTGGCTGGGGCGCTGGGCTGTGTCATTGGCTCCGCCGTGGCATATTGGATTGGCGCCTCCGGTGGTCGCCCGCTGCTGCTCAAATATGGTCGCTACATCCTCGTCTCGAAGGCCGACTCCGACCGCGCCGACCGCTGGTTCGCGCGTTACGGCGCGCCGGTCGCGTTCTTCTCGCGCCTGTTGCCGGTGGTGCGCACCTATATTTCGCTGCCGGCGGGCATCTCGCGCATGCCGTTTGGCACCTTCATCGTCTACACGCTGCTTGGCTCGCTGCCGTGGACCTTCGTGCTGGCGCTGGTGGGCCTGAAGCTGGGCAACAAGATTGATCAAGCGTCGCAGCTGGGCACCATCTTCCACGGCCTCGACGTGGTGGTGCTGGTCGCCATCGTCGCCGCCGTCGCCTTCTACGTCTATCGCCACATCAAGCACGACCGCGCGGCCCGCACCGCTGAGATCGAGACCGAGACCACCGGCGAGCTGCGCCGTCCGGAGCTGCCCCGCTTTCCGCGCTGAGCGGCACAGCAAGAACGGGCACCTCCGGTATGAAGCCAGGGTATGCCCGTGTCGTTCTGAATTGATCGCATGCGCCGCCGCGGTTCGGCCGCCACGGCACGCTCTCTCCGCGAGCTTATGCCTCGCGGCGGCTCGCGGCGCCGCCCTTGCGGCCTGCCTCGCGCGCCTCTTCGCTGCTCCATTCGTGTGCCGTGCCTTGCAGGTGCGCCGCACGCCCGCCCTTGCTGGCGATCTCCTTTTGCTTGTCTGGGTCCATGGACGCGAAACCCCGCCCGCGCCCCTTACGCTGATCGTTTGCCATCATGTCGTCCCTCCTCGAATCGCCATGGAACGCCAGCGAACATGCTACTCGGTGCATGTTTCTCGCCAGCTCAGTCGCCAGCCCCCATTTGGGCGTCACGCCAGGTAAAGCCCATCCGCCGCCCCGCTTCTACCCTCTGCCAACGAGCTGGCTGCGAGCAAGCGGAAGCTCATGTGGGCTTCGCTCGCCTCGCATCCATCAATTCCTATGCCAGGTTGCACGCCGGCCCCGCTACTCCGCGCGCGGTAACGCGATCCGCGCACTGCACGCTGGCACGCTCAGTCGCGCGGATTGTAGCAAAACGCGCGCTGGATTGCTATCCAGCGACGAGCCACCTCCATTGACCTCATCCGGCGGGTCGGCCTATACTGCCCACAGACTTGGCCTCTCACCGGCCGCCGCGGTGCCCATCCACATTCGCTGGAGGTGCGTTGTATGTCACTCCCGCAGACGCCCCCGCAGACGCCCCCGCTCGCCACCCCTAGCCAAACCGGCGCACCCAATCCCGCCGACGCGCTCCCGCCCACCTACAACGCGGCGGCGCACTTCCTTGATGGCGCGCTCGCCAACGGCTGGGGCGAGCGCATCGCCATTCGCACCACCAACGGCGACTGGAGCTATGCGCGGCTCGCCGCCGACGCCAACCGCGCCGGCAATGCCCTCAAGGCGCTGGGGGTCGAGATGGAGCAGCGCGTGCTGGTCTTGCTCTACGACTCACCTCAGTTCGCCGCCAGCTTTTTCGGCGCGATCAAGATCGGCGCGGCGCCCATCCCGCTCAACACCTCGCTGCGCCCGCAAGATGTGCAGTACGTGCTCAACGATAGCCGCGCGCCGGTGCTGGTGGTCGAAGCGGATTTGTGGTCGCAGATCGCGCCGCTGCGCGGCGAGCTGCCCTTTCTGCGGCACGTGGTCGTCGTCCGGCGCGGCGAGGGCGCGGAAGAATCCGCTCCCGGCGGCGGACAGACCTTCGATTTCGCGGCGCTGCTGGCCGGCTCGCGCGCCGAGCTGGAGGCCGCCCCGACGACCAAAGACGACACGGCCTTCTGGCTCTACAGCTCCGGCAGCACTGGCTTCCCCAAGGGCTGCGTACACTTGCAGCACGATATGCACGTCTGCACCGAGCTGTACGCCAAGCCGTTTCTCGATTTGCGGCCCGACGACATCACCTTCTCGGCCGCCAAGCTCTACTTCGCCTACGGCCTGGGCAACGGCCTCTACTTCCCACTCAGCGTCGGCGCCAGCGCGGTCCACTACCCTGCCCGGCCGACGCCGGAGGGATGCTTCCAGGTGATCAACGACCTGCGCCCGACGATCTTCTTCGGCTCGCCGACGCTCTACGCCGCCATGCTCGCGGTCCCCGATGCCACCACTCGCTTCGATACGTCGTCGCTGCGGCTGTGCGTCTCGGCCGGCGAGTCGCTGCCCGCGGAGCTGTTCAACCGCTGGCGCGACCGCTTCGGCGTCGAGATTCTTGACGGCATCGGCAGCACCGAGGTGCTGCACATCTTCATCTCGAATGTTGCCGGGCAGGTGGTGCCAGGCAGCTCCGGGCGCGTGGTGCCTGGTTACAGCGCGCTGATCGCCGGCGACGACGGCCAGCCGGTGCCGCAGGGCGAGATCGGCAATCTGCTGATCGCTGGCGACAGCACCTGCTCGCAGTATTGGAACAAGCACGAGCGCACCAAGACGACGATCCTCGGCCCCTGGATTCAGACCGGTGACAAGTATTATCAGGACGGCGACGGCACCTTCTGGTACTGCGGCCGCTCCGACGACATGCTCAAGGTGAGCGGGCAGTGGGTCTCGCCGGTGGAGGTGGAGAGCGCGCTGATCGCGCATCCGGCGGTGCTGGAGGCGGCGGTGGTTGGGCGCGAAGACGCCGACGGGCTGACCAAGCCACAGGCGTTCGTCGTGCTGCAGGCGGGACAGCAGCCCAGCGACGCGCTGGCCGATGAGCTGAAGCAGCACGTCAAGTCCACGCTGCTGCCGCACAAGTATCCGCGCTGGGTCGTCTTCGTGCCCGAGCTGCCCAAGACGGCGACTGGCAAGATTCAGCGCTACAAGCTGCGCGAGCACCTCGCGGCCGGCGCAGGGGCGTAGGACAGGAGAGAGCAGAGGGAGCAACCGCGGAGGACGCAGAGGATGCAGAGGTTTTGGCACGGAGTCGTGCCCCGATAGGCCGATCAGTCCTGGCGCTGATCGGCTGCGCTTTGCATGGTCCACGCGGGCGCCGTGTGCGCTCAGTAGATGAAGCTGACGCCCCAGCCGACGTGGGCGTAGCGGTAATCCACGCGGCCCCAGCCGCCGCCGTTGACGTAGAAGTTCATCTCCGACATGAGGAACCAGCCGCCGGGGTAGACCGCCTCGACGTGCGCCACGTGGCCGTAGCCGCCCGCACCCTGCACCCCCGGCTGGAACACCACCGTCGCCCCCGCCGCTGGCGACGAGCCGATGCGGTAGCCGCGCGACGCCGCGCCCGCTGCCCAGTACATCGCCGATCCCATGCGCGTCAGGTTCTCGTTCTGCTTCTTGTACTGCGCCCACCAGGTGCATTGTCCGAACGCCCAGTAGTAGAAGCCGTTGACGTCGGTCATGCCGAACGCCGGGTGCCCCGGCACGTACATGAAGGGATTGGACGGCGGCCAGGGATGCAGCGGCGCTGGCAGGACGCCGCTCGAACCGCTGGAGGCCGGCGTGGACGTGCCGCCAGGCTGCTTGGAGCCCGACTGCTGCGACTGCGAAACCGGCGCTCCGGCGCTGCCAGGAGCTTTCACGCCGGGTGCCGCGCCACCGCCCAGGCCGAGCGTCTGCGACACCCCCGCACCGGTTGACCATGGCCCGGTCGGCACCGTGCGATCGTCGCTCAAATTCGGCAGGTGCGACGTGTAGCTCGCCGGCCCTGGTCGCTCCCCTGCCAGCGGCAGGGCGAAGCGCACCGCGACAAGCAGGCAGGCGGCAAGTGCAACTGAAATCACCGCGAGGCGGACGTGACGCGCGCGCGGGTGTGGATGCGGCGGCGGCGCGCCGAGTCGGACCAGCGGAGAGCGCGCGGCGGGCAGCGTCGCGGTGATGATCGTCACCGGCTCGCGATCAGCGTCGCGGTCCAGCTCCAGGTCCAGCGCCCGCTCTGGTGCGAGCGGAACGAGCGCGCGCTGGCTCTGCTCAGTCGCCTCCGCCATTGGCTCGGCCACGGCGAGCAACTGGGTGGTCGCGGTGACGAGCGCCGTGTCGCTGGGGCGCAGGCGGCGCGCGGCGGTGGTGTGGCGCGAGCGCGTGCGCGAGTCGGCTGGAGCAACGATGGTGGCGAGGGTCGCGGCGGTATCGCCGAGCGTGCGCGGCGGTGTGGTCGAGCGCGGCCGCATCTGCGCGGGCACGGCCGCTGGGACGATGCGCGTGGTGCGCGGGCGCGTATCCTCGCCTCCGGCTCCTTCGCGTTGCCGCACGCGGCCCTCCCATCATCCTTATCCACCGCCGTCCCAGCATGGGCTACGCCCGGTACAGACAAGTATGCCTGAGCTTGGTGCCCTTGTGCGACAAGGGCACTGCGAGTCAGGGTGCGCCTGCTTGGCACGAATGCCGTACCACAGCGGCGCGACGATGTGGGCGGGGATATGCGCAGCCGCCAGCCTAGATGGGCTATTGGCGAACGTCAGACCGTTCTCAGATTCGGCTCAGGAACGCCTCAGCATCGGTTCATGCGCGTGCGATACGCTCAGTTGGAGAACGAGGCGGGCCGGAGCGCGCGCCGCGCCCGGCACCGGACTCTGGACGTGGGGACCGGCATGTCGGATGATGGTCGGAGGGACCCAGTGGAGGCGAACGCATTATGAAAGCTCATCTGCTGGTCGTGGACGACGACCCGCGCATCACCGACCTGCTGCGGCGTATCCTGGCCTTCGAGGGCTACAGCGTGAGCGTCGCCGCCTCGGGCGACGAGGCGCTGCGCAAGGTGCTGGAGCGCCCTCCCGACCTGATGGTGCTCGACCTGATGCTGCCCGGCGTGGGCGGGCTCGAGGTGGCGCGGCGGTTGCGCGCCGCCGGCGACCAGGTGCCGATCCTGATGCTCACCGCCAAAGATGCCGTGCCCGACCGCGTCGAGGGACTGGAGGCCGGGGGCGACGATTACCTCGTCAAGCCCTTCGCGCCTGAGGAGCTGGTTGCGCGTGTCAAGGCCTTGCTGCGCCGCAGCGTGCCCGAGCGCGCCGAGGTCCTGCGCTACGCCGACCTGGAGCTGGATACCGGCACGCGCATCGCCCACCGCGGCACACGCGAGATTGAGCTGTCGCCTACCGAGTACGAGCTGCTGGCGCTCTTCCTGCGCCGGCCGCGGCAGGTGCTGACGCGCGACATCATCATGGATCGCGTCTGGGGACTCGACTTCGAGGGCTCGTCCAACGTGATGGAGGTCTACGTCGGCTACCTGCGCGCCAAGCTCGAAGCCGAAGGCGAGCCGCGGCTGATCCACACCATCCGCGGCGTTGGCTACGTGCTCAAGGAGTAGCGGTCCGCGGTGAACATCTCGCCACCATCAGCAACTCCCAGGCCGCCAGTGCCCCGCGTTCGCCGGGCGCCCGCTCCCCGCCTGGGCCGGCTCAAGTCGTCTCGCTGGGCATCGCTGATCGCCGGTGACGGCGCACGGCCCCGCTCGTTCCGCCTGCGCCTGGCGCTGTGGTACGGCGCCCTGCTGGCCGCGGCGCTGCTGGTTTTCGGCGCGCTCGTCACGGTGCTGACGACCAACGCCATCCTGGGCAGCGTAGATAATGCGCTGGGCGCCGAGGTGCGCATCGCCGCACTGGACCTCGACCGCGAGCTGTCGCCCGCACCGCCGTACTGGCCGGGCACACTCAACCTCAACGTGGTGGATGCTTACCGCGATCCCGGCGTGACGGTGGCGATCTTCGACGAGCAGGGCCACGTGCGCTACCGCTCTGCCCGCGGGGCTACTCTCCTGATAGACACGAATTCCTCCGCGTTTGCCGCGGCTCTGGCCGGCCGGACGAGCGTGCTCACGTCACGTGCCAGCGGCGAGGCGGTGCGCGTCGTGGTCGTGCCCGTGATTGCGCCCGCAGTCTCCTCTAGCGCGCCGGGCGGCACCGCGACCCCCGCGCCAGGCGCAACCAGCGGCGCCACGCCAACGACCTCCGCCACACAGGGGAGCGGAGGACGCCCAGTAATCGGCGTGCTGCTGGTAGCGAAGTCTCTGCGCGACGTGGACGCTACGCTGCTGCTGCTGCGCACCGTGCTGATCTTGACCGGACTCGTGATTCTCGCGGCGGCGCTGCTTGGCGGCTGGGCCATCGCGCGCCGTGTGCTGCGCCCACTCGCCCTCATTGGGGCGACCGCGCGCCGCATCGCCGCCGGCACGTCGAGCGGCTCGACTGTTGAGCCGCTGCGCCATCGTGTGCCACGTCCGGCGGGCGAGGATGAGCTGGCACACCTGGTGGATACGCTCAACCACATGCTCGCGGCGATCGAGCACGCGACGGCCGCCCAGCGGCGCTTCGTGGCCGACGCTTCGCACGAGCTGCGCGCGCCGCTGACCACCATCCAGGGCAATCTCGCCTTCCTCCAGCGCCATGCCAACGACCTGCCCGCAGCCGAGCGCCAGACCATGCTCGCCGACGCGCTCGCCGAGACGCTGCGCCTGGCGCACCTGGTGGACGACATGCTGTTGCTGGCGCGTGCCGACGCGAGCAGCGATGGCTACGCCGCGGGAGGAGCGGAATTCACGCCTGAGGGAACGGAGGCAAGGGAGGCAAAAGCAGGGAGTGTAGCAGAATCCGACGAGGCGCATGCCTCTCGCCCGCGGGCGCCGGAGGAGCTGATCGAGCTCGATCATGTGGTGCTGCAGCTCGTGCGCCAGCTTCGCGGCCGGCTCGCCGCCGAGGACTCGCGGCTGCGGCTGGAGGTTGGTCACGTCGAGCCGGCGCGCGTGCGCGGCGACGCCGAGACATTGCGGCGCATCGCGCTGATCTTGGTGGACAACGCGATGAAGTACACACGTGTGGGCGAGTCAGGTGTCGCTGCCGCTGGCGAGGCGAGTGCCGCCACATCGGACAAAGCGCCTCCGGCGGGACGCATCACAGTGCTGATCGAGCGGGTCGGCGGCGAAGTGGCGCTGCGCGTACGCGACACCGGCATCGGCATTGATGCCGCCGATCTGCCGCACATCTTCGAGCGCTTCTACCGTGCCGACACTGCGCGCTCGCGCGCTGGCACCGGGCTGGGCCTCGCCATTGCGCAAACCATGGTCGAGCGCCTGCATGGCCGCTTCACCGTCGCAAGCGAGCCGGGCCGCGGCAGCACCTTCACTGTCTGGCTTCCGGCGGCCGACGCCGATCCGGCCGTCAGCTGATTCGTAGGGGCGCATGGCCTGCGCTGGCTTGGCCCTCCGATGCGTAAGGGCGCCGGGCGACCGCACGGTGCCATAACCACCATTCGTAGGGGCGTCCGGTGGACGCCCGCTGATGGGACGAAGGGCACTTGCCACATCCTCGTATCGGCCGCTCAGCCTGGTCTCAGCATACCCACAGACTCGCCTCATACCGACCTGGCATACTCTAAATGTGGCGGGCGGCGGGGACATGACGCGGGACACACACTCCACGGCAGGCGGCGCGAAGAACCCTCAGAGAACCCTCGCGCAGTGACCCGCGCCGCACGCGGCACATGAAGATGAGGTGATGCAGGTGTTTACCGATTTTGGGCGCAATTTTATGGTCGCGGTGCGCAGGGCGGCCGGTCGTGTGCTGCGCGCGGGCGCGCTGGGCTTCGTCTTGGGGGCGTTGCTCGTCGAGGTCGCTGGCCTGTTGCTCAACGGCGGCTGGCCGCCGCAGACCTTCACGCACGCCATGGCCGGGGCGCTGGCGGTCACGCTGGGCTACGCGCTGGCGGTCACGGTGGCCGCGGTGGAAGGCGTGCGCGGCATGGTGTCTGCGGTGACACAGCTCGACGACGTGGTCAAGGCGACCGCCGATCGCGGGCTGGATGTGGTGGACGCCGTCGTGGACGCGCTCGACGGCCCCGATCGCCACGGCTTCCGTGGGACTCGCGGACCGGTCAATTAGGGGACCGCGATCGCGAAGGGGAGGCGGCCGAGCATGCATGCGGCGCTGGCGCTCAGGTGCGGCTCAGGAGGCGCTCAGGCTGGCTTCAGCAGCGCGGTGTATGGTGTCACTCTACGGAGTGGCGCGCCGCCCTCGCCGCTGGAGTGTCGCGGTCAGCCATCAGCGCGGCTTCTGCTGTGGTACGCGGGCGTATTGGGGGCGGGGCATCGCTCGTGTCCGATACGGCCAACCGTCCAATGGATGGTGCCTATATCCGCTGAGGAGGAAACACCATGGTGACACAGGATCGCGCGCTGCGCCGGCAGGATCGCATCATCGGCGGCGTCTGCGGCGGACTCGGCGCATTCTTTGGCGTGAACCCGTGGTGGTTCCGCTTGCTCTTCCTGATTCTGCTGATGCCGGGCGGGTTGCCAGGCTTCCTGCCCTACGTGATCCTGTGGATCGTCATCCCCCGCAAGGAAGCAGGTGTCTAATTCTCTCGCTGAGAGAGCGCCCCGAGTCAGCCGGCCGCCTGTTGTGGCGGCCGGCCGCTTTGCGCCGAATTGACTGCTCCGCTAACCCTGTGTTCCCTGGCGTGGACGCGCATAGATGCAGCGCTGAGTGGGGGCAAGAGTCTCTCTGCACCCGCCCTCTAGCCTGCCTCGTCCCGCTCGGCATCTTCGATGTGCCGCAGTTGTGCTTGCAATTGCGCGTGCTCGGCCTGGTACGCACCGGAGAGCCGCGCGTATTGGAGCGCGCCGACCTCGCCGCGATCGTGCTCGTGCGAGAGCGCCAACAGCGCACCTTCGACGGCCGCTAGGCGTGCCCGCAGCAGCTCCACTTCGCTCTCCGCACTCTCCGCACCCTCCGGACTTCCCTCGGCCCGCGCCTTGGCGGTCCGCAAGCCGAGCCGGCGCAGCAGCGGAGCCATCGTCAGCCCTTGCAGCAGCAGCGACGCGCCCACCACGCCGAAGGCCATCACCTGGAGCAGCTCGCGGTCGGGGAAGGCCTGCCCGTTGGGGAGCGCGAGGGGGATGCTCAGCACCAGCGCCAGCGAGACGGCTCCGCGCAGGCCGCCCCACAGCAGCACCGGCAGATAGGTGCCTGGAATCTTGCGTGCCCCACGCAGCAGCGGCATCAGCAGGTAGACGACCACCGCGCGGCCGGCAAGCGCGGCCACGAACGCGACGCCAATGACCCACCAATGTCCCGCAATGGTCAGGGGATCGAGCGCGATGCCGATCAGCAGGAAGATCAGCGAGTTGGCGACGAAACCGAAGAACTCCCAGGTCGCGCCGAGCGCATGCACCGAGCGCGGACTCAGCCCGCGCGCCGAGCCGTAGTTGCCGAAGAACAGCGCCGTCACCACCACGGCGATGGCGCCCGAAAAGGTGAGGGTCTCGGCCAGCAGATAGGCGCCGTAGGCGGCGACGACGGTGGCCGTAATCTGGATCTGGGCGTTGTCTATGGCCCGCAGCAAGCGCGAGCCGCCGTAGCCCACGACGCCGCCGACAACCAGCGCGCCGGCCACCGTGATGACGAAACGCGCCACACCGCCAGCGATGCCCAGCGCGCCCGTCATCACCACCACGAGGATGATCTGAAAGAGCGTGATGGCGGCGCCGTCGTTGAACAGGCTCTCGCCCTCGACCAGCAGCGCGAGCCGCCGCGGTGCCCCCAGTTGGCGGAAGAGCGACACCACGGCGATGGGATCGGTCGAAGAGATCAGCGCGCCGAATAGCAACGCGACCCCCCACGGCAGACCCAGCGTCGCATGCACGATGGCCCCAGTAACCGCCGTGCCGATCAGCACACCTGGCACCGCCAGCAGCGTGATGGGCACGACGTTCTGCCACAGGCGCGCGGCGGGAACGTTATACGCACCCTCGAAGAGCAGCACGGGCAGGAAGACCAGCAGAATCAGATCGGGGGTCAGATAGGCGGGCAGGTAGCTGGGCCGCAGTCCCAGAAAGCCGACGGCCACGAGTGCGATAGTGTAGGGCAGGCGGATGCGCTGTACGAGCGCCGCGACGACGAAGACGATCAGCAGCAGCACGAGAAAGGTCTCGACGGTCGTGTGCAGCGCATCGGGCATTGGCGACTCCCTTCCCGCGCCGCGCCGATGGCTCTCGTGGCTCACGTGGCTCTCGTGCGGCAATCGCACGGCGCATACTACTCGTGACTGCCTCCGGATGCTCCCTTCAGCTCATATATCTACCATGCACCACTTGCCACACCGATAGTACGGAGCACTGAGGCAGCCAGGCACAGCGAGCGGCGCCGAGGCGATGCGACCGTCGGGCCACGCTGCCCACGGGCGCATCACCCCAGCGCCGCACATTGTCCCGCGCTCTCCGATTGGCAGGGGGCGGCTTAGACCGGGCGTGGGTAGTATTCGAGCGCGTCGCTCGCCGGCATAACCCGCACGGTGCGCTCTTCGCGCACGCGTGGCTCGCGGACCACGAGCACCGGCTGCCGCGTCTGCGCCAGCATCCGCGCCAGCGTGCCGGACGACTCACGCCAGCGCAGCGTAGACGCGCTGTGATCGGCGATCACGAGCAGGTCAGCGCCGTCGAAGGCGTCGGCGGCGATCTCGCCGCTGCGCCCCGGCCCATAGATCGCGTCGATCGAGCTTTCGACGCCCGCGTCGCGCCGCGTCCGGTCGGCCAGCGCGACCAGCGCCGCAGCCGGATCGGCAGCTTGCACCACCGACCACGTCAGCAGCAGCGCGTGCTCGTCGAGCATCTGACGCCGCAGGTCGTGGGCGACCGCGCTGAGGTACGCCTCGGCATCCACCACGTCGTCGCCGCAGCGGGCGACGTGGACGAGGTGCAGCGCCCCAAGGCCAGGCTCCGCCAGCGCACCCACCACGCGCGCGGCCACCGCAAGCTGCGCCTCGGCGTGGGGCGAGCCATCCAGTCCCACCACAGCGCGCAGCGGGCGCAGCCGGGCATCGCCGACCACCGATCGCAGCGTCTGGTCGCGGCGCACCACCAGCACCGGTACGTCGGCGGCGGCGCTCACCTGGCGCGCGAGGCGGCCCGAGAGGGCACCGTCGGCGGGCGGCGCGGCACGCTCAGAGATGACGATCATGTCGGCCTCCGCGGCCCGCGTCGCGGCGAGGATCATGCGCAGCCGCGGTCCCGTGTACACGGCGGTCTCGGTGCGGATGTTGGCGAGCGCGGCATGCGCGACCGCGTGGGCCAGATAGCCCGCCGCGGAGTTGGCGTGCGCGTAGACATCCATGTGTTCCTCGCGCCAGCGAGACACCGCACGCCGCGAGATGCCCTTGCCAAGCTGGCCAAGCTCGCCCATGTCGGCGGCGCGCTCCTGCTGCGAGATATGCACCAGGATGACCGTCCCGGCGCGATAGCGCGCGAGCTGAGCGGCGATCGGGAACGCCTGCTCCGCCTCCAACGAGCCATCCAGTGGCACGAGAATCCGGCTCGCCATCTCAATGCTCCTCTCCATAGCGTGCATCGTGGGACACGCCGACAGGCACGGCACAGCCGCCGGCAACGCGGCGCATCCCTTCGGCGCCGCCGCAGCGCACCCTTCGACGTCAGTCTAGCCTGGCGACCTGAGCGGCGGCTGATACGCACCTGAATCGTGGCTGAATTCCTGCGGCGTATGCGGATCGGGCTGGAAGCGGCTCACGTTCGCCACCGTTTCAGTGCCGTCTCAGACTCGCCACAGAACTGGCTCAGTCCCTCGTGGCACGCTCACCAGGTGAGACACGCGGCACGCCGCCAGAGACATGAAAGCGAGGAGAGGATGAGACGCGCGCCACTCGACCGGGTGCGTTCCCAGTCGGATGCGCTAGGCCCGCGAGAATACGACGAGCGCCACGCCCGCCTGCGCCACGCCCGCCTGCGCCACGCCCGCCTGCGCCGCCAGCGGCTACGCCAGCACGAGCAGGAGCACGCGTGGTGGCTGGATGACGACGCGGATGCATTCGATGACCTAGCAGAGGAGGACGACGAGTATGTACGCGACCCTGCTGCGCCGATTGGCTGACTTCGAGCCGGTGGACGCGCCGGTGCTCAGCATCTATCTCGACATGCGGCCGCACGCCGTCGGCGGCCGGCCGGCGCTGCGCGATGACGTCTTGCGGCTTGGCGACCGGCTGCGCCAGATCGAGAAGACCTTCGGCCCGCGCGGCCCCGACCTCGATTCATTTCGCGCCGATGCCGCGCGCATCGAAACCTACCTGCGCGACCACTATCCCGCCGCGGCGCATGGTGTGGCGATCTTCGCCTGCTCGGCGACCAACCTGTTCGAGGTGATCGAAGCGGGCGTGTCGTTCGAGTTTCAAGTCTCGATCAACAATGCGCCCGATCTATTTCAATTGGCGCGCTTTGTGGACGATGAGGAGACCGCCGTCGTCGCCATCGTAGACACCAATACCGTGCGCCTCTTCGTCGTGCGCGGCGGCTTCGTGGACGAGCACGAAGGGCTGGATGAGGGCGGACCGCATTTCCACAAGACACGCCTGGGCGGCCTGAATGTGGCCCGCTACCAGCGCCATGTCGAGAAGCATCGCACCGACTTCGCGCGCGAGGCGGCGGCCGAGATCGCGCTGCTGGTCGAGCGCGAGGGCGCCAGCCGGGTGATCCTGGCCGGCAATCAGGTGGCGCTGCCGCTGCTGCGCAATGCCCTCTCGCCGCGCGTGCTGGAGCTGGAGCATGGTGGCGCGCGCGGTCTCAACCTTGAGGTGACGCGCGATGTGGTGGTGGACGAGATCGCGCCGATCCTCGCACGCGCGGAGGCGGAGAGCGAGCGAGCTATCGCCGATCAGTTAGTGGACGCGGTGCGCGCGGACGCACTCGGCGTCGCCGGCCTGGAAGACACGCTGCAGGCGCTCGAGCATGCGCAGGTGGACGTGCTGGTGCTGGTCGGCACGGCGCCGCTGGACGCCGATACGCGCGCCAACCTCGTGCGGCTGGCCGTTATCACGGGAGCCGATGTGGAGGTGATCGAGGCCCACGACGTGCTGGAGCGGCTGGGCGGCATCGGCGCCCTGTTGCGCTTCCGCCACGAAGCGCCCGCGGCGGTGGAGCTTTCCGCCGAGGATGCGCAACCCAGTCACGACAACTGAGTACAAGCCAGAGGCATCACAGACTGTCGCCAGCACTCGTGTCCGCCCGATCGGCACGACCACGCGGACGTCTTCACGCCTGCTCGCAGCGCTTGGCGGGCAGACGAAAGCCGGACCCACGGCAGGCGCGGGTCCGGCTCCGATTAGTGGCGGCGCGGTTAGCTGGTCGGTGCGGGCGTCGCGGGATACGGCGGAGCGGGCGGTGCCATCTGCTGCCGCTCGCCAGTCATCCCATCAGGGCCGGCGATCAGGTAGGCGATCATCACGGCGAATCCGACGAGACCAAACGCCAGGCCGACGAGTCCACCCGTCAGCAGCACGACGAACCAGGTCTTATCGGCCAGCGCGTAGGTGTTGACGAGCGCCCCGACCCACGCGACGAGCTGCATCACGCCGCCAGCCGCCGCCGCGGTGAAGCCGACGGCCATCATGGCAATCGTCAGCCAGAAGAAGCCATCCAGGCGCGGGACGAAGTCAGTCCCATAGCCACTGGCCGCGGGTTCGTAGGTGCCGCCCGCGGCGAGCATCAGACCGACGCCGAGGCCGCCGACGAGCAGCCCCGCGACGAGCACAATCAGTCCGATAACCCAAATCCGGGTGATGGTGACCTTGGTCATGGTGGTTTTGTTCCTTCCTTCACTGAACTTATGCCGGCCCGCGGGAACTCCTGACCTCCGCTGGTACTGGTAGTCTCGCACGCCGGCCTCTCGAATCCCTCTCGAATCCCTCTCGAGTCAGGCGAGGCGCAACCCGCCCTCGTCCTGATCGGCGACCTCCACGCTCTCGGCCGGGCGCACAGCGACATCGAGATCGCCGGCACGCGGCCGGACGACCAGCACCGGGATCGCCGCCTCGCGCACCACGCGCTCGGCGACGCTGCCCATGATCCAGCGCTTCAGCCCGCCGCGGCCGTGCGTGCCCATCGCGATCAGGTTCACCGATTCAGGCTTATCTGCCCGCAGGGCGGCACCGCTCGCGGATCGCGTGGCGCCGAGAATCGCCTCGGCCACGTTGTGCCCACGCGCGATTGACCAGGTGACCGAGACGCCGTGCGCGTCGGCGTAGAGCTTGCGCACGCCCGCGGCGGCCGTGTCGAGATATTCTCTGGCGTTGCGCAGCTCGCGCCGGATGTCGCGTCGGCGTTCGGCATGCTCCTGCCGCGCCGCGGGCGAGTCGCTCGCCGGACGCTCAGGCGGCGGATCGACCACCCGCAGCAGGTGGATGGAACCGCCGGCACCCTGCGACATCGCCGCGGCGAGCTGGACCGCGGGCTCCAACGCGGCCTCCGCCAGCGGCGAGCCGTCGAGCGGCACCAGAGCCGACACCGGCTGCCCAGCGGCCAGGTCCGCGGCGAGCGGCGTCGCCGCCTCGCGCAACACCAGCACCGGCACCTGGGCATCGCGGATGACCGCGCCGGCCACGCTGCCTTGCAGCCACCGCGCGATGCCTTTGCGCCCCTGAGTGGACATGACGATGATGTCCGCCCGCTCGTCGTCAGCGGCGCGCAGGACGATCGGCGCGACCGGCCCCACCAGAACATGCGCCTCGGTCGAAACGTCCAGCAGCGGCTCCTTCGCGCGCAGCTCGTTCAGGTACGCCGTGGCGGCGTCCCGCAGGGTATTATCGGCGGCCGGCAGCCATGCCCCTGGAGCGGGGCGCATGGCTTCATATTCCACCAGCGGGCGTATCACGCGCACGAGCATCACGGTGGCGCCGTTGGCACGCGCGAGCCGCGCGGCATCAGGCAGCACTTGCTCCGCAAGGGCAGAACCGTTCAGGGGGACGAGAATGCGTGTGAACATGTGGGTACTCCCTTTACGAAGCGGCGACATGCCTCGCCCGCGGTCTCGCGTTGATGCGGCGCGCGACGTGCACGAACAGTGCCGCTGCCCCGCCTCACCCCTACCATATGCCACCGGCATGAGGCCTTCCTGTGGCCTCCCTGAGACGAGCCTGAGTCAGCCGCACCGATTGGCATGCCGGCGCTATTTCTCAGGCCGGTAACAGGATCGCCACAGGGCCATCTCACCTGGCTGGCGTAGAGTGCCTATGGAGCCGCCCGTTTCACCGCCGGGAGCGCCTTGTGCGCCGCGGTGGGGATGCGGGGCATAGGCCATGCCATGCCTCGTCCACCGGTGTCGGAGGCGATGCGGGCGGCGCCGCGCGCATGCGGGAAGGACCGCACGCGATCCAGCGGGGAGAGAGGGATGTCATGTCGGTGAATCCACGCAACCAAACGGTCGCACGGCAGATGCGAACCGCTCAGGGCGGGCGCGTGCCGCTGGCGAGCGGCCCCAGCGACGGCCGCTACGGATACGCCTCGGCCTTCGGCTGGGCAGGGGGCTTCGCGCTGGTGGTGCTGGGCATCATGTTCTTGCTCCAGACCATCGGCGAGCCAACCGCGATCCGCAACACCTGGGCGCTGGTGCTCGCCATTCCCGTAGCGATCACCGCGGCCACCGCCTGGATACTCTACAAGCAGGCCGACAAGACGCTCACGCGCGCGGCGGCCGGCGCTCTCACCGGGAGCTTCATACTCGTGGCGGTGGGCGTCATCTGGGCGCTCGGCCTCGCCTGGCAGCACATGTGGCCGCTGGTGATGATCGCCGTCGGCATGTCGCTGCTAGTGCAGGCGATGGTCCCGGCGCGCGACAAGGTCCCGTGAGCGGCGCGTCGTGCGCTGCTCCCACTGCCATCGCGCCCGAGTCCAACACACAGTGAGATGGAGGTACCCCATGAACCCAACCGAGCATACCGATCCCAACGAGCTGATGGTCGTCGCCTTCCCTGGTGAGACCAAAGCGCAGGAAGTCTTGCGCGTCTTGCAGCAATTGCACCGCGAGCACTTGGCGACACTGGGCAACGCCGCGATCATTCGGCGCGATGCCGGCGGACACGTGACCATCAAGGAGACGCGCGACTTCGACGCCAAGCAGGGCGCCGTCGTGGGCGCGCTGGCGGGCGGCCTGATCGGCGCGCTGCGTGGCGAGCTATTGGGCGGCGCGGCGCTGGGAGTGGCGGCAGGCCTGGTCGCCAATAAGGTGGTTGACCTGGGCTTCCCCGATGCCTACCTGCGCGATCTGGCGCAGCAGCTCGCGCCGGACAGCTCGGCGATCGTTGCGGTCGTCCACTTCACCCAGGTGGACCAGGCGATGGCGATCCTCGACCAGTTCGACGGTGGCACCATCCTGCGCCACACACTGGCTCCCGAGGTCGCCCAGCAGCTCTCGGCGGTCGTCGAGGACTGACGCACGGAGGTGCCGCCACCGCGCGGGCCGACCAGCCGGCGTCTGGTGATGCGGAGTGCGATGTGCTCTGTGTCACGCGCGGCGCACTGGTGGCCCGCGCGGTGGCTCTTGATATGCGGGAGTTTCACTCGCAGGGCGCGGCCCGGCAAGGAGGTTATCTATGGACGCGGCCATCAGCTTATCGGCCGATTCACGGACTACCGCTGGGATACTACTGCTCACCCTCGTTGCCGTTGAATATGGTGGCTGGTTCATGTTGCGGATCGTGCGCGGCCGCCAGCCGGCAACCCCGTTTCAACAGGCGTTCTTCCGCGCGGGGCATGCGCATGCGGGTGTGCTCGTGATCCTCGCGCTAGTAGGGCAGATACTGGCGGACGCCGCGCACATGAGCGGCGTGCTCGCGTTGTTCGCGCGCAACGGCATCTGGCTCGCCGCTATCCTGATGCCCGCCGGCTTCTTCCTGTCTGCCGCTCGGCGGGGTGTCGTCAAGCCCAATCGGCTGATCGCGCTGGTGTACGTGGGCGCGGTCTCGCTCGCCCTCGGCGTCGTCTCGCTCGGCATTGGATTACTGGCCGCGTAGCCTCAGCGCGCTCGCGGTGGAACAAGAAGGCGGCAGAAGCTTCGCGCTCCCACGCCCATTTGGCCTGACACGGCCATCCGTGATCTACACGGCCAGCCGTGATCTGGAGGTTTGCGCAGGAGCGCGTGGCTTGGACGTGGCCGTGCCTAGGACGTCTCGCGCGCCTGCCGTCCGCCAACAAGTCGGCCGACGCTCCACAGGCTGACCAGCGCCCACGCGCCTTCGAGCAGCAGAAAGCCCCACTGGCGCTCGACGATCGCCACCACGGCCAGGATGCCGGAGCCGGCCAGATTGAGCAGGATGTAGGCGAGACTCGTCGTCCGCAGCCAGCGGACCTGGCTCGCCGCGTAGGCGCTCAGCACGGCCAGCGACCCCAATGCCGCGATGATCTGGATCATGGGCACGCTCCTCCTGCTGTAAACACGACAGACACAACGCGGCACCCCACCGAGGCAGTGGAGCGCCGCCAACTATCGTCCAACGCTCATCCTATGAGCGTACATCCTGTACGTGTGCCTCCAGCATCCAGCGCAGCATGCCGGCGTCGCGGGCGAGGCTGGTGACGAGGTCTTCGGTCACTGGATCGTCCAGCTCGCGTGCCAGGGCAATTGCGCCCCGCAGCGACTCCGCGTACTGGGCGACGCGCTCCGCGAGCGCCTCGACGTGCTGGCGCCCCGTCACGGCCGCGAGCGGATACTCCGGCAGGCCCGATGCGCGGGCCGCGATGCGCGCCGTACCCAGCGCCGTGCCACCCAGCGCCGACACGTGCTCCGCGAGCTGGTCGGCGTGCGCCTGCACGCGGCCCGCGATTTGCTCGAAGAGCGCGTGCAGCTCCGCAAACATCATACCCTTGACGTTCCAGTGCGCCTGCTGGGCCTGAGTGTAGAGGTCCACGGCGCAGGCCAGACGCCGGTTGAGCAGGTCAATCAAGCGCTCGCGCGCCTCGATGGGCAAGGGCGTCATGGTGCCGAACAGGGGGGTCGCGCCGGAGGGCGCTTCGCCGATGGTCATGTCTATGGCTCCTCACTATGCGGTCGCGCCGCGCTCGTCGCGCGACACGCTCCCGTGACGGGGAACACGGCAGATACGCCAGCGCCGGCATCACGCGCGCACGCCCCGTCGCTCTCCGATGCACTCTAGCGCGCCGATCTGAGCGCAGCCTGACTCGAAGCTGAATCCGGCCTGAGCGCGGACCAGAAATGGGTTCTGCGCCGGGCGAAAGCGCACCGCGGCGCGATGCTCAGACTCAACTCAGCCCAGGCTCAAGGCCGGCTCAGGCGGGCGTGCTATGTTTGCCACGAACGCGACATGGCAGAGCCGGAGAGGGGCGAGACGGCGAGACGATTCGCCGCGCCCAGATCGCATTCACGACGAGAGATACAAGGAGAGGAGCGCCGGCATGTGGACCTACGCCGAGCGTACGCAATCGGATGCCGCCACACGGGCGAGCGCGGCGACCATTGCCGCATCCACCGGGCGGCTGCACCCGATGGTGCGGCCTTTCCGCGTGGCAGTGAGCACGGCGAGCGACGAGCGCGCGATGAGCTGGCGCGATCTCGCGCAGTCCTTTGCGCATGACGCCGCGGAGATGCCGATCGTCTCGCGCTTGCTCGCCGGTCAGGTGGTGCTGGCGCTGGGCTACTTCGGTCTGCGCGGCGCGCTCGCGCTGCGCGAGCGCGCGATGGCCCGTCGCACGCCGAGTCCGGTGCTTGCCGGGCTGACGGCGGGTGTGGTAATCGGCTGCGGCTGGGCGGCGCTGGCGCTCGTTTCGCGCACGCGCGCCGCTCCGGCCGTCACGGCGTTCTTCACCTTCGGCCACGCGCTGCGCCAATATTTCCCGCCACGACGTCCGCTCGCTCGCGCGGCATGATGGATGCCCGGGCGAGCGAGCGGACGCCCTTAGACGACGCGAGGATGTCCGGACCGAGAACAGGAGGACAACATCATGGGCACCCCTTACGCCTCATACAAATTCAACACGCAAATCATCGTGCCGCTGGATGGCTCGGTCGCCGCCGAGAAGGCACTGCTGGCCGCGAGCCAGCTCGCGCGCACGTCTGGCGCGACACTGCATGTGATCCGTGCTGTCCCGCCTGCGCGCGCGAGCGAGCAGATGCACGACGTGGGCCTGGTGCGGCCAAGCGACCACCTGGCGGCGGAGGCGGAGGGCTACCTCCAGCGCATCGCCACCCGGCTGCGCGGCGGCCAGATCGACGTGCGGACGACGCTGTGGCGCGGGGACGCGGCGGAAGGCATCCTCACGGCGGCGCGGGAAGACCCCGCCGCGCTCGTGCTGCTGGCGAGCGGCGGGCGAACCAGTCGTGGACGCTGGCTGTTTGGCAGTGTCGCGCGTCGCGTGCTGCGCGAGGCACCGGTTCCGGTGCTCCTGCTGCGGGGCGACGGCCGCCCGCTGCCTCCTGCCTCGCCCTATTCCGCGCTGCCACAAACGGCGCTGCAGGTGATGGTCCCGCTGGACGGGACTCCGGCGGGAGAGGCGGCGCTGGGGCCTGCGCTTGGCTTGCTCGCTGCGCTCGCCGCGCCCGGAGAAGGCCGGCTGCATCTGGTGCATGTGGTGCCGACCTTCGGCGGCGACCTGGGCCTGGACGAGCCGCGCGCACGCGCGTACCTCCAGGAGGTGGGTGACCGTGTGGCGGCTTGGATGCCGCGCGAGCTGGGGCACCGCGTGACGTGGTCGGTGCTCTTCGAGACGGAGCCATCGCCGGCCATCGTCCGGCTGGCGGCCAGGGGCGACGATCACGCCGCGCCGCCCAGTGTGGTCGTGATGGCGACCGGCGGCAGCGGCGGACGCATCCTGGGTAGTGTGACCGAGCAGGTGCTCCACGGCACGCGCCTACCGGTGATGGTGATCGGCCAGCAAGCGGCGCGGACGCCCGAGTTCGACGGGTACGCCGTCGCAGGAAGAGAGGAGTAATCGGCCATGACTCGATTGGGAGCCTTGATTGGCCTGTTGGGCGGCATCGCGGCGGTAGTGTCGGTGGCGATCGGCTACGCGGCCATCGGCGCTGATCCGCTCTACGAGCCGCGCTGGGGTTTTGGCGCCGCGGCGCTGCTGCTGGGCGTCGTCGCGGGCCTCAGCGGCCTGATTCCGCGCCTGCACGCAGGCGCGGCCGGCGGGATCATGTTTGTCACCGGCGTGCTCGGTTTTCTGTGTACGCTGGTGTGGTACCTCAACACCTGGTACGTCGTCGCGCTGCCCCTGTGGCTGCTCGGCGCGCTGCTACTGCTGCTCGGCGCGATCTCTGATCGCCCCGCCGCGCGTGCCGCGGACACGCCCAGGCGCATGCCCGACAGCGTGCCGGATGGCGTTCCGGGCGGCAGCCGGTAGCGAGGGCACAGTCATCCTTGGCACGCACGGGCCGGAGTACGGTCGCCGTGGACTGAAGTCTTGACAACATACAGGCGTCGCTGGACATCAGCCCATGGCACCGTGCGCCGGCACCTTCAGTGCCGCGATTCGATGCGCGCGCCCTCGCTCTTCCGCCTCTTTCTCTCTCCGCGTGCTCCGCGACCCTCCGCGTGCTCCGCGTTCTCCGTTATTCCCTCGCTACTGCCCCAACCGCTGAGCGATCGCCGCCCGCACACGGTCGGCGATCGTCTGCGGCGCGGTCAGCTCGGCGGCCAGGCGGATCGCGGCGTTGAGCAGCGCGTTCTGGCCGTTGTTCTGCAGCGCGCGCGGCAGGGCGAGGTATTCGTCGGCGGCGGCGGCCACGATCGGCAGGATGTGCAGCGATTCGGGCTGTGCGGGGTTAGCGTCGCGCGTGGCAGCTACCGCGCCGATCACGCCCGCCAGCGCCCGCTGCGGGTGGCCCATCTGCAGGTAGCGGGTGGCGCCGGTCAGCGCGCCAGCGGTATCGCCCGCCGCGAGCTGCTGCTCGATGCCGCGTAACATGCTTGCCGCGATCAGCCCACCGACCGGCATCGAGGCCGAGGCTGGCCGCACCGCCGCGAGATTGCCCGACGGCGTCACGTTGCGCGCGGCGTTCACGGCGCAGGCCGCCGTGTAGAGCAGCGGCCAGACCTGGTGCTCCTGCGTCTGCAAGGTGGCGTAATGCACGGCGTTGACGTAGAGCAGTGCGTGGCCGGTGCGCATCAGCCCCTCGGTATCGCCCTGCGGCACGTTGTTGACCTCGCCGGCCGCCGCCAGCGCCAGGCCCGACGCCACACCCATCGGCGTCGCGCCATCGCGCAGCGCCTTGAGCACCGCATCGCAGGCCGCGGCGTAGTCGCCCTGCACCACCGCCCGCTGGAAGGCCGCACCGGCAGTGTCCTCGTTGGGGATCGCGAGCCGCGTGCGCAGCCAGGCCAGATCGTGCGTGCTGATGGCGGCGTAGGCTGCCGCGGCTTCCCCCGCGGGCGATTGGGGTGCGGCATCCATCAGCAGTGGTGTCAGCCAATAGATGTAGGCCGGCATGCGGTCGCCCCACTCGGCCATATCCAGCACGCGGCTGCCGGCGCTGGCGAAGATCGTCGGGTGGCCGTGCGCCGGATAGTGAGTGGCGAGCGTGGCATAGATCGTCGCCAGCACGGCGCGGTAATCGGTGCCGGTGGCGTAGTAGCCCATCAGCAGGCGCTCGGCGCGGTCCAGGTCGCGCGCGTTGATGGCGGCGGCGAAGGCCGCTTCGGAGCCGCCCTCGGCATGCACGTCCGCTGGATACAGTGGCTCGGGCAGCGCGGGATGCGGCTCCGCCAGTCCCTTCTTGACGAGACCGCCGACCGCGACGAAGCCCTGCACCAGCGGCAGCGCGGCCGCCAGATTGCGCCGCTTCTCCGCGCCTGGCTCCGGCCCGATGGGGATCGCGCGCATCCATTCGGCCACCTCTCCGACGACCGAGAGTGTCAACAGGGGGTGGCCCTCGCCGCCAGCCCACGCCGCGGGAACGCCGACCCGCGCTGCCACCTTGCGCGGCGGCACATGCTCGGGGCCGAGGAGCTGCAATGTGGCGGCGATCATCGCATCGGTATCGCCCGCGCTGATCGCGTCGAGCAGGGTCGTGATATCCGCGTGGACGATCATCGGCATGGCGGCGTGGTGCTCCTTGTGTTGCGGGCGTACGGCATAGGAAGCCGTTGCCCCGATGAGTGCCGCATAACGCGGCGGGCGTCCACCGGACGCCCCGGCGGACGGTTGCCGGTGGTCACGAGTTGGCCGACGGCGTGCCGGTGCCGTCTTCGGGCCGCTCGCGGGCGCGCAGGTCGCGAATCTGCTCCTCGATAGGCGGGATGCTGGCGTAGTCTTCGTCGAGTAGCTTGTAGGCGCGCTGTAGGTACAACTCGGCGAGGCGCGCGCCGGTGGCGTCGGCATTGAGCGCGGCGGCGACCAGCAGATCGGCGCGGTACTTCTCGGGCAGGCTGCGCGCGATGCGGTGCATCGTCGCGCTGGCTTCGTCCAGCAGGCGCCGGTCGTGCCCCTCGATGGCGTAGCGCGCCTGGCCGATGAGCCGCGAGAGCTCGCTGATGCGGTCGCGCTCCGGCAGCAGGTTGGTCACCACGTCATCCGCGTTTAGCTCCTCGGCCTCGACCGCCCGGCCGCTCGTCGCAATCACCGGCTGCCTCTCCAGATACTCGGCGTAGAGCTGACCGTACGCCTGGCAGGCTTCGGCGGCGTAGGCCATGCGCTGCTGGTCGTTGGTGAGGAAGATCGAGCCGATGTCGCAGAGGTCGTCGTCGCGCCGCTCGGCGATCTGGCGCAGCTCGGCCATCCCCGACACATCTTCGAGCATCGGTGGGATCGGCACAACACTCATCGTCGCCGCCTCAGCCAGCCCCTCGGTCGGGATCTGGCCGGAGAGGATCGGCGGCAGGAATTTGCCAATTGAGAATTGAATCGGCAGTACCACACAATAGGTGGCGATCACCCGTTGTGTGTCGTTGCCGAGATGGGCGTATACAATCGCATGGCCGCGGGGCGTATTGGCCTCGCCCAGCTCGAAGCGCAACTGCATGGACGGCCTCCTGTCGTGGCGCCGAGAGCGCTTGCCTCCGCTCCGCCACCGTCTCCCCCATCATGCTATCATACCGGGGCTGGCGTGGCGCTGCAACGGCCGGCAGGTACGGAGCACGCGGAGGACGCGGAGTTTCGCGGAGGACGCGGAGAAGGAGCGAGATTCACCACAGAGGGAACGGAGGAAATAGAGGGAACGGAGGCAGGGGAGAGCAACCGCGGAGGAGGCAGCGGGAAGGCAAAACACACCTGCCAGGTGTACAGTCTGTAGGGGTGTCCGGTGGACGCCCGCCTGGTGCGAGATGATGGGTGCGTGAGCGGAAAGGGCGAGCGGGTGAGCGACGACGCGGCAAGGGAGCGGGCGACGACGGCGACGGGCACGCTCGTGCTCTTCGATATTGACGGCACACTGCTGCGGGGCATGCCCCCGGCGCACCGGCGAGCGATCTGCGACGCGGCGGCCGCGGTCTATGGCACGCCGCTCGCACCCGACGATCTGGGAACAACCGCCGGCATGACCGACAGTGCGATCGCCTGGCGCGCCTTGCGCACGGCCAGCCTACCTGACGCCGCGATTGAGGCTGGCATGCCGACATTCTTCGCCGCTGCTGCCGATGCCTACGCGCGCCACGTGCCCACCGATCTGCGTCCGTATCATACACCGCACGCCGCCGAGACGCTGGCTTGGCTGACCGAGCGCGGCGCGGCCTTGGGGCTGGTCACTGGCAACATCGAGCGTGTCGCGTGGATCAAGCTGCGCGCTGCTCGGCTCGGCGCCTACTTTGGCTGCGGAGCGTTCGGCGATGAGGCCATCGAGCGCGATGTGCTTCCCGCGATGGCCGTGGCGCGGGCGTTCGCGTGCTTCGGCCGCGACTTCGCGCCTGAGCACACCTACGTGGTGGGCGACACGCCGGCCGACGTCGCCTGCGGGCTGGCATGCGGCCTGCGCACTATCGCCGTCGCCACCGGCCCGATTCACTCGCTCGCCGAGCTGCACGCGGCCGGCGCGCACGAGGCGTTTGCGGACCTGGGCGGGCTACGCGCGATGGGCTGGTGACACGTCCAGCATTGGGGAACAGCATGAGACGAGGAGTCCCACCAGGCGGACAATGCGAGAACCGGCCAAAGCAGCCGGGCCGTCACGGTGCGCCGAGTGCCTCCAAGCCCAGGCCGCGTCCGCCGCGACCAATCCTCCCGCGGCAGCGCCTATGCGCACGCTGCGGCCGCTTTCTCCCAACGGGTGCGGTCGGTAATTTGTGCGTCACCTGCCGCACGGTGCCGCTCGCCCGCACCGAGCGCCACACCCCGCGGGTCGGAGTTCAGCACTACACGCCGCTGCACCCCGCCAGCCAGTCGGCCAGTGCGTCGCGGATCACCGCCTCCGCCGCCGACTCGCCCAGCTCCAGCACACTGCCCGGCAGACCCCAGAGGCCGCGGTCGCCGAGCTGCTGCAACAGCACGCGCCCTTGCTGGCCGGCGATGTTCGCCGCGAAGTTGAGGAGGATCGGCTCGTAGCCCACACGCTCGCGGATCCAGCGGATGTAATCAGCCACGATGCGCCTCTTCTTCGATCAGCAGCGACGCGCGCCAGATGCCGAGCACGCTGACCGCGTCGCGAATCTCACCGCGCAGGCAGGCGTCGAGCGCGTTCGCCAGCGGCAGCCAGCGCGTCGTGATCCGTTCCGTGCCCTCGGGCTGTGCCACGCCGGCATGCAGTCCGCGCGCGAGGTAGATGTGGCTCACCTGCGACGAGATGCCCGGCGTGAGGTAATAGCGACCCAGCTCCGCCCATGCCTCAGCGCGGAAGCCGGTTTCTTCCAGCAGCTCGCGGTGTGCCGCCGCCAGTGGCTCCTCGCCTTCGTCTACGCGGCCGCTGGGCAGCGACCAGAGGTATTCGCGCGCGGGATAGGCGAACTGGCCGGCTAGGCAGACTCGCCCCTCGGCGTCGAGGGGCACGATGGTCGCATTGGCGCCGGGGTCCACCACGCTGTAGATGCCCGGCTGCCCATCGGGGCGGATCACCTGGTACTCAGTTACGGCGAGCCATGGATTGCGATAGATCGCGCGCGCCGCGAGCGTGCGCCAGGGACTATCCGGTGGATCGGCGCTGGCGGGCTTATTGTCATCGTGCATGGAGGAGGCTTTCTGCTGGTGGCATCGAATGCGTGGCGTCCACGCCAGGACCCGCAGCATACACGAGCGGTGTCTCGGCGTCACGCCACCAAGACAATCAGCCCACTGGAGAGGCTACGGCATGAGCATCGGCGTCCGCCTGCGCCAGGTATCCGTTAGCTAGCCCGAAACTCGTTTGTGTAGCGGGAACGTGGTGGTGGCACGGGAAGTGCAAGGAGAGTGCTCCATCACCCGTGGCGCTCGCTCCTTGTGACCCGTGACTTCCAGAACGGGACGTGTTTGCCATACACACTCCGGCGTCACGGGCTTTCTTTGCCTCGCGACCGCCACCCGGCAGCCAATACGCCGCGAGCCGGCGCGGTTGCATGGCGACACTTCACCGCACGATGGCACGGCCGGGCATGGAGATTGCTTGCGTGATTCGTCACGCGGCCGCCATCCACAGGGCCAGTTCAGTACAGGAACGCCTGACCGCCTGACCATGCTTGCCCAACTCTCCAACTGCCATGTGGATGGCATTGCCTATCGGCCTGCATCAAACGAAGGGAGACCAGCCATGAAGACATTGCGAGCCTTCCTGTGGGGCAGCGCGCTCGGCGCGCTCGTCGGCCTGATCCTCGCGCCGCAGCGCGACGCCATTGCCGAGGCGCAGCTCGCCGAGGCACAGGACCGCAACGCTGCCGCGGGGACCAACGTGGCAGCAGCGGCCACGCCCGCCACACGTATGGCGCATGAAGCGCAGGCACAGTCTGCCATGCCGGCAATGGCCCCGAGCACCACGACCGGCGGCCGGTACGTCGGCAATCTGAACACCGGGATCTACCACGAGGCGACCGACGCCGATCTGCCCAACGAGGAGAACCGCGCCTACTTCGCCACGCCCGAAGACGCCGAGGCTGCCGGCTATCGCGCGGCGCAATAGGTCGCGCAGGAGCGACCACATCAGCCGCCGTGGTGTATGATGCGCTCTGGAAGCATCATCACCACCCGGAGCATGACATGCGCGCGCAGACCCTGCTCTTCACGACGCTGCTGCGCGCGCTGGTCGTCTGCATCTTCCTGCTGCTCGTGCTGCTCGACGTCTCGCGCAGCCTGTGGATCGACCTCGCCGGCCTCGCGTTCACCGGTGCCCTGCTGCTCGCGGTGATCGGGCTCGCGCTGCGCCGCCGTCGTCCATCGTGCGCCGGGCGTCCACCGGCCGCCCCTACGGATTCCTCGCCCTCTGCCACCCCTCGCCCACGCGGGATGTAGGGGCGCGAGCCATGGCTCGCCCGGCCGAAGGGTGAGGACCCTACGCCATCGCCCACACAATCTCCACCTCCACGCTGACCTCGATCTCGCCGGCCTCGATGGGCGTTGGTGCGGCGCCTCCTGCCGAGAATGCTGCCCGCATCATCATCGGGCGGATTGGCATCCCGCCACCCGACGAGACGCTCGTCTGACGCACGCTCACCGGCGGGCCCAGCCGCACGCCCAGGTCGCGCGCCAGCTGCTCGGCTTGCGTGCGCGCATCCGTCACCGCCGCCGAGCGCGCCCGCGTCTGCGCCTCGGTGGTATCGCGCGCCGCCAGGTGGACGCCCTGGATCGTCACGTCGTCACCGCCTGCCTCCACCAGCGCGTCGAGGATCGCTCCCACACGGTCCAGCTCAGTGATCGTGGCGACGACTGTGTTGGTGGTGATGTAGCCGACCTTACGCGCGCCCTCCTGTCCCGTGCCCTGACTATATTCGGGCGAGATGCTGTAGAAGCCGGTCTGGATGCGCTTGTCGGGCACCTCATGCGCCTTGAGCGCCGCGATTACGCGCTGCATCGCCTCGGCGCCCCGCGCGCTGGCCTCCTTGGCCGTCGCCGCGCGCACCT
Source organism: Ktedonobacterales bacterium (assembly GCA_036376595.1). Classification (GTDB taxonomy): domain Bacteria; phylum Chloroflexota; class Ktedonobacteria; order Ktedonobacterales; family JADMIN01; genus SMAG-U1939. The sequence goes on from DASVAA010000005.1 coordinate 28,906, forward strand.
GGATGCCGGCGGTGATGCGCGCTTCGTCCGGCGCCACGCTCGCCATCCCGCGGCCCGTCACCGTCACCCCACGGTCGCCGGACTCGCCTCCGCCGCTTGGGATGGGGCGAACGCCGCCACGCCCGCGACTCACCATCCAGATCACCGGCGCCACCACGCCCGCCGCGCTGGCCGCCGCCACGACCGCCGCAACCATCGCGCTTTGCTGCCCGCTGCTCTTGCGTGCCATGTCTGTCTCTCCTCCGCTCGTGCCAGGCCAGCCGGCGGATAAATCCGCGCCTGGAGGGCCTATCGGCCGCAAAGTCCGCCTGCGCGGACTCGGATCGCATTGAAGATGGGCCATGCCTTCGCGTACTATACGCCACGCCAGCGCGCCTGGTATCGGCCCGCCGAGTGGTATACTGAGTGTATTGCAATCATCCCCTCCCGAGGAGGTTTTCTTCGTGTTTGAAAGTCTTTCGCAGCGGCTCGACGGCGTCTTCGAGCGCCTGCGCGGCAAGGGCCGGGTGACGGAGAAAGACGTCGCCGACGCCATGCGCGAGGTGCGCCAGGCGCTGCTCGAAGCCGACGTCAACTTCAAGCTGGTCAAGCAGTTCGTGGCGCGCGTGCAGGAGCGCGCGCTGGGTCAGGAGGTGCTCCAGAGCCTCACGCCAGCACAGCACGTGATCGGCATTGTGCATGACGAGCTGGTCGAGATGCTGGGTGGCGCCGAGGAGGGCGGCAGCGGCAAGATCACCTACGCCGGCGCGCCGCCGACGATCATCATGCTGGTCGGCCTGCAAGGCTCCGGCAAGACGACCCACGCCGCCAAGCTGGCGAGCTACTTCCGCAAGCACGGCCAGAAGCCGGGGATGGTCGCCGCCGACATGCAGCGCCCGGCCGCCGTGCAGCAACTCCAGCAACTCGGCCGCCAGCTCGACATTCCCGTCTACGCCGAACCGCCCGGCAACAAGCCGGTGGACATCACCGCCCGCGCCGTCAAGTGGGCGCGCGAGCAGGCGTTGACGATCCTGATCCTCGATACCGCCGGCCGCCTGCACATTGACGAAGACCTGATGCAGGAGGTCGCCACCATCCGCCAGCGCACGGCGCCGCAAGAGGTGCTGCTGGTGGTGGACGCGATGACCGGCCAGGACGCGGTGCGCGTGGCCGACGAGTTCAACAAGACCGTCGGCCTGACGGGGCTGGTGCTGACCAAGATGGACGGCGACGCGCGCGGCGGCGCGGCGCTCTCGGTGCGCCAGGTGACGGGCGTGCCGATCAAGTTCATGGGCACCGGCGAGAAGACCGACGCGCTGGAGCCGTTCTACGCCGACCGCCTCGCCACGCGCATCCTGGGCATGGGCGACGTGATGTCGCTGATCGAGCGCGCCCGCGAGCACATTGACGAGAAGCAGGCGATCCAGCTTCAGAAGAAGATGGGCGCCGGCACCTTCGACCTCGAAGACTTCCTCGGTCAGATGCGCCAGATGAAGAAGATGGGCGGCATGGCGCAACTGCTGGAGATGATGCCCGGCATGAACAAGCAGCTCAATCGCGAGGAGGTGCGCGCGGCGCTCGAAGGCGACCAGATGAAGATCACCGAGGCGATCATCCTCTCGATGACCGCTAAGGAGCGCCACCACCCCGAAATCCTCAACGGCAGCCGCAAGCGGCGCATTGCCGCCGGCAGCGGCACCAGCGTGCAGGACGTGAACCAATTGTTGAAGCAGTTCGCCGACGCGCAGAAGATGATGAAGCAGGTGATGGCGATGGGCCAGGGCCAGGGGCGTGGTTCCGGCAAAGGGCGCATGGGCCGCCTGATGCGCCAGATGGGCGGTATGGGAGGCCTAGGAGGCTTCGGCCTCTAGCCGCCGGCTCGCGCGTCTATCTTGATAGAAGGGTGACGGAGAACGCGGAGAGGATGCGTAGGGGCGTCCGGTGGACGCCTGCCGCGCATGTGGGTCGCTCGCATCGTTGGCAGCGGAGGAGGAAGTGGGCGTGGGCATGACGGCGCGCGGGCGCATTGGGCGGCGGGGACGCGACTGCGGCGGAGCGCGGCGACAGCGCCGCACATCCCTCGCCTCCGCGGCGCTGGCCGCGCTCGTGCTGCTGAGCCTGCTGCTGGGCGCCTGCGCGACCGATCCCCAGCAGGCGGCGGCGCAGCAGAGCAAGAGCAAGCTCGACGCCGAGCTGCGCCACGCGAAAGTGGACCTCGGTGTGCCCAGCAGCATGCTCGCGCCCATCGAGCGGCAGGAACAGACGGTCGCCGCGGGCGCGGGCGGCGCGCACTATAGCTACCATGACGCCGCCGCCAACTACACCCTGCTCTACACGCAGCTCATCGGCGTCGAGCAGACGGCCACGCAAACGCTGCGCACGCAGGCCGAGAACGACATCCAGGCGTTCAGCACGCTCCTGACCACGCGCCGCCAGCAGGGCTTCACCGAGGTCAACGCCTACGCCGCGCGGCTCGACACCGCGCTCCACGACTATGCCGCCGCGCGCACTCCCGGCGACTACGCGCGCGTGGACGACCTGGCGCAACGCTCGGCCGCCGCGCTCGCCAGCCTGTGGCCGGCCTGGCAGGAGCTGCTGCGCTTCGGCGACGCGCTGCACGCCGTTCACCTCGCCGGTCTCAGCACGAGCCTCGCCGACGCCGAGTACAACCAGGACCTGCAAGCCTTCGCCGACGCCTCGCCCGCCAGCCGCTACCAGGACCTGATCGGCGTGATCGACGGCCAAATCTTGCAACTGATGGCCGACGAGACCGAGGCGCTGCCCTACATCGGCCAGACGCTGCTCGACATCTTCCAGCAGCGCATTGACGATCTGCGTGCCTGGGGTGAGCCGGCCGCCGCGACGACCTTCCAGACTCAGCACGACGGCGACCAGCGCGCGCTGGCGGCCGCCAGGACACTGCCCGACTACCTCGCGCTGGCACAGACCATCTCGGCGCAGACGGCGCAGATGGCGCTGCCGTGGTTCCGCGGGCAGGCGCGCGAAGACCTGCGGCGCCTCCAGGCCCAGGTGAGCGCAGTGATGGCGAAGCATGCCACCCAGGCCTACGAGTACGCCGACCAGAGCGAGGGCATCGGCGCGGTCGCGGCGGAGCTTGACGCCGCCAGCACGGTGGACGGCTACAGCAAGGCGGATAGCGACATCCGCGTGCTGCTGACCAACCTGCGCGCGCTGCAAGACAATCTGCTCGACAAGACGGTGCCCTGGGAGCCGCACGCCACCGATTTGCAGCTCATGCAGACCTACGGCGTGATGCGGGGCAAAGTGATCGTCATCTCGCTCACCGAGCAGACCGCACGGCTCTACGAGAACGGCGCGCTGGTCTACTGGACGTATGTGACGACCGGACGGCCCGAGCTGCCCTCGCCGCCGGGGCTGCACTACGCGATGCAGAAGCTCTACCACACGCAGTTCGTCTCCGGCGACCCGCGCACCTCGCCGCTCTGGTACGGTCCGACGGCCATCAACTACGCTATCCTCTATGCCGACTACGGCTACTTCGTCCACGACGCTTGGTGGCGCTACAAGTTCGGACCTGGCTCCAACCTGCCGCACTGGGACCCGCTGGCCTTCAACGGCGGCAGCCACGGCTGCGTCAACGTGCCGGAGGCGAACATGGCGTGGATCTACAATTGGACGCCGCTGGGCACGCCGATCATCCTGTACTGAGGCATTCTGACAGGATTGTCAGGCGATTCCCGCCATTCGGCCGCAAAATGCGCCGTCATTCTGACAAAATCGTCAGTACAAAGCTCAACCTCTCCTGGTAAACTGTCCCTCGGTGAGTGCTTCCGGCTGAGTTTATCCGGCTGGGAGCGCATGGTGGGGATATGCGACGCGGGCCACGCGTGCCGGTGATTGGCGGACGAGTGGCGGGGAGCCTGGGCCGCGTCGCATCGGGTGGCAGTATTTTCCGCCGGCGGGCGGTCGCATCCGCGTGTGAGCAGTGGTGGGGGGATGCGGAGCGGAACGCGCGGCTGCCCGGCGCAGACCCTCGTGCGCGGCAAACTTCGGTGGGCTGGGATGTGGAAGCCGCGGCGAGGGCATCGGCGGCGAGACGACGGCCGGGCGCGCGGATTGATGGCGGATGTGAGGGCGCGCCGGCCGCCTCGCTATATTCAGGGGACGAAGAACGCGAAGGACGCGAAGCAAGCGCGAAGGACGCGAAGGGGAGAGCAGAGATTCACCACAGAGGAAACGGAGGGAACGGAGGAGGGGAGCAGAGGACGCAGAGGA
>DASVAA010000006.1:0-11798 GCA_036376595.1 Ktedonobacterales bacterium
TCCGCGCCCTCGGGCCAGAGCGGATCGTGGTCGTCACCGACGCGCTCGCCGCCGCCGGCCTGCCCGAGGCCACGTTCACCTTTGGCGGGCAGACGGCACAGGTGGTGGGCGGCGTCGCCAAGCTGATGGACGGCACGATCACGGGCAGCGTGCTGACGATGGACCAGGCGCTGCGCAACGTGCTGGCGCTGCCGGGCGTTTCGCTCTCGGCGGCCTCGACGATGCTCAGCCGCAATCCGGCCCGCGCCGCGCACGCCGCCGGGCGCAAGGGCCTGCTCGTGCCCGGCCACGACGCCGATCTCGTGCTGCTCGACGCCGCGCTGCGCCCCTGCGCCACCTACTGCGCCGGCACGCTGGTCTACACCGCCGACGCCTGGGCGGAGCGGCTGGCGCCAGCATCCACGGACGCATCCATTCCCCCAACCACCACTCCGGTATCGGACACAGTATCACCGCCTGTCGCGAGCGGCGATCCGACCCTCCCCGCTGGCGCACCCGTGCCCGCCCGCGCGCCACGCAAGGCGCCACACCAGTAGCCTCCGCGAGCGAAAGCATTGAGCCAAGACGTTGCAGCGGAAGGTGGGGATCGATCAATGGCAAGGTGGCGGCCTGAAGAGCCGCGGGTAATCCTGGGAAGCGAACGCATCGCAGGCCGCGCCGGCGGCCTTTGTGGCGTAGCGCCCTTCGACGCGGGTGCATCCGCCGGACCCCGATGGTCATTGCGGTCCGTCGAAGGGACCTCCCTACACGGTGCGCGTCACCTTGCGCAGGCCGCGCGGCGCGTCGGGAGCCAGCCCCTTGGCCTCAGCCAGCCGCAGCGCCAGCACCTGCCCCGCCACCACGGCCGTCACCGGGCTGAGCCACTCCGGCGTGCCCGCGCCGCCCAGGGGCATGGGCAGGTGCGCCAGCCCAAGCGCCTCCGCCTCATCCGAGATCACGGCCAGCTCGACCTCGCGCTCGCGCAGCTCGCCGGCCAGCGCGAGCATGTCGTCGTAGGCACGGCCCGAGGGCATGATCAGCAGCGCCTGCGATCCCGCCTCGACGGTGGCGATGGGTCCGTGGCGGAAGTCGGCCGCGGAGTACGCCGCCGCCATGCCGTAGGTCAGCTCTTTGAGCTTGAGCGCAATCTCCGAGGCCGTGGCGAAGTTGTAGCCGCGCCCCACAACCACCACGCGCTCCATCGCCCGCAGCTCCTCGCCGTCCAGCGGGACCGCCGCGAAGGCCGCCGCAAGTGCCGCGTCGAGCGCGGACGGCAGGGTGCGCAGCTCGTCGAGGCGGGCATGTCGGGCATCGCCACTCCAGCAGGCGGCAAGCGCGGCGAGCGCGACCAGCTCACCCGTGTAGGTCTTGGTCGCGGCGATGCTGCGCTCCGGTCCGGCACTGATGTCGATCACGTTGCCGGCCGCGGCGGCCAGCGGCGAGCCGGGATCGTTGGTCAGCGCCAGCGTGGGGCAGCCCTGGCGCCGGCCCTCCTCCACCACGGCCACGATGTCGGGCGATTGGCCGGACTGCGAGATGCCAACCACCAGCGCCCCCTCCTGTCGCGGCGAGGCGCCATAGAGCGTGCTGAGCGAGGGGGCGGCCAGCGCGACTGGATAGCCGGCGAGCGCGCCGAGCGCGTACTTGGCGTAGAGCGCGGCATGGTCCGACGAGCCGCGGGCAGCGATCAGCGCGTAGCGGAAGGGCGGCAGGGTGGCCGCGAGGGCTTCGATGGCGGGCAGTTGCGTCTCGAGCAGGCGCGCGACCACCGCGGGTTGGCTGCGGATCTCGTCTTCGAGCAGCGAGGGCATGGGAGCCTACCTTTCGCAATCAAAACAGGAGGAAGTCACGAATATTGTACCGGTTTCTGGTCTAGTGGTCTATACCTATTGACAACTGCACAGGAACCGGGTACAGTGCGTCTCAGTAGGTGGTCCGGTCAACCGGACCACCAGGACCCTAAGCTCATCTGTTACACTTGGTCGTCGTGCTTGGCGCCGTCCCAGCGGCATCGCCGCCCGCCGGAAAGGAGTGCATGCATCACCGAGAGCTACATCGAGGTGCTCTGGCTAACGACTCAGCCTTGGATCGTTGCGTGATCTCCGTTCTCCCCTGGAGGAGGTGCGGTCTATGTCTCCCGCGGTTCCCCTCGCAGACTCATCGTTCCCGCGCTGGCGGCGCAACCTGGCGACCGCCGTCTCACTGCTGCTCATCATCCCCGCGCTCTTCGTGGCCGCCTGCGGCAGCGGCACGCAGGCCAAGACGACCACCCACGTGCTCACGGCGCTGGGCTACGTCGGCGGCTCCTACACCCAGAACATGAGCCCCTACAGCCCCAACGTGAATCCCGGAGTGGATGGCCTGCTCTACGAAAACCTGGAGTTCGTCAACTTCATCAATGGCCAGGAGACGCCGGTCCTGGCGACCAGCCACCAGTTCAGCTCCGACAACAAGACGCTGACCTTTACGCTGCGTCAGGGCGTCAAGTGGTCCGACGGTCAGGCGTTCACCGCCAATGACGTGGTCTTCACGTTCAATATGCTCAAGCAGTACCCCGGCGCCGACGGCAACGGACTGTGGCAGCATCTCGCCAGCGTCACCGCCTCCGATCCCGGCACCGTCGTGATGACCTTCACCGACGCTGCCCCGACGCTGTTGCCCTACATCGAGGGCACCTATATCGTGCCGCAGCACGCGTGGGCCAACGCCGGCGACCCCACCAAGTTCGTCAACGCGACCCCCGTCGGCACCGGCCCCATGACGCTCAAGAGCTTCACCGCGCAGCAGATCACCTACGCGAAGAACCCCAAGTTCTGGGGTGCCAGCTCGGTGAAGGTGGATCAGGTCAACTTCCCGGCGCTCAACAGCAACGACGCCGCGGTGCTCAAGCTCGCCAGCCATCAGGCCGACTGGGCCGGCGTCTTCAGCCCGTCGCTCAATACCGCGTTCGTCGCCAAGGACCAGACGCACAACCACGTCTACATGGTGCCGGTGGTGCCGGTGATGATCGTGCCCAACCTCAAGAACCCCCTGCTCGCCCAGCTCCCCGTGCGCCAGGCGATCAGCGCCGCGCTCGACCGCAAGCAGATGTCGGTCTCCGGCGAGGCGGGCCTGGAGCAGGTCGCCAGCCCCACCGGGCTGATGCCCGGCCAGGAAGGCTATCTCTCGGCGTCGTATAACGGCACACTGCCGACCTTTGGCGCCGCCAGCGCCAGCCAGGCCGAGCAGATCCTGCAACAGGCGGGCTTCACCAAAGGCTCCGATGGCATCTACAAAGATGCCCAGGGGCGCCGGCTGTCGTTCAAGGCCACCGTGCCGGCCGACTACTCCGACTACGTGGCCGACCTGCAGATCGCCAAGCAGAACCTTGCCGCGGCCGGCATTGACCTCGAGCTCAACGAGGTCTCAGACGACAATTACCGCTCCGACCGCGCCGGCCACAACTTCGATCTGCTGATGAGCGGCGGCTTCTTCGGCGCGACGCCGTACTACTACCTCAATCCGCTGCTCAACAGCACCCTGGCGAGCGGCGCCAACGCCACCAACTGGGAGCAGTGGAACGATCCGCAGACCGACCAATTGCTCAACCAGTACGCCACAACGTCTGATACGAGCGTCCAGAAGCAGGCGATTGCCGGCCTGACCGACATCATGGCGAAGCAGCTCCCGGTGATTCCGGTGCTCGACGCTGTGCAGTTCTTCGAGTACACCACCGTCAACTGGACTGGCTGGCCGACGCCGCAGAACCCCTACGCCGTCGGATCGGCCTATCCGCTGGCGGCCGGCGACAACGAGCAGGTCATCCTGCACCTGACTCCGGCCTCCTAGCTTCCAGCGTCCCGGTACGAGGGGATGACTGGACCGACCGTCCGCGCCATCCCCTCGATGCCCGTTCATCCTTGTCGTTCGTGTGTCATGGGAGTGTCCGCTCCGCCGCCGTCCGTGTTAGAATGGTCGGGCGGCGGAGCGGCGCGGGCGCAGAGCGCCATCCCTTCCGCCAGACGCCGAGCGCAGACTTTGACCTACGACATCCGCACGCGCGGGGCTGCCCTCGCGGCCGGTCCGCCCAAGGAGCGCCGCCATGCGCCACCTGATTCGACGGCTCGGTATCTACCTGCTCGCCATCTGGGCGGCGGTGACGATCAATTTCTTCCTGCCGCGGCTGGCCCCTGGCAACCCGGCGCAGGCGGTCTTCCTGCGCCTCCAGCAGCATGGTGCCGTCAGTCCCGCCGCCGAGCACGCGCTCGAAATTGAGTTCGGCCTGCATCCCAACGAGCCGCTGTGGTCGCAGTACTTTGGCTACCTCGGCCAGTTGCTGCACGGCGACCTGGGCATCTCGACCACCTACTTCCCCACCTCGGTCGGCGACGTGATCCGCCAGGACCTGCCGTGGACGCTGGTGCTGCTCACCCTCAGCGTGCTGATCAGCTTCGTGCTGGGCACGCTGATCGGCGTGATCACCGCCTGGCGCCGAGGCGAGCTGCTCGATACCGCTCTCTCGGCGGTGATGACCTTCTTCTATTCGACCTTCTACCCCTGGATGGCGCTGACCGCCGCCTACTTCATCGGCTATAAGCTCGGCTGGTTCCCATTCTCTGACGGCTACGACGCCTCGACCACCACCCCAGGCTGGAACCTCGACTTTGTGCTGAGCGCGGCGCAGCATGCGGTGCTGCCGGCGCTGACGCTGGTGGTGGCGACGGTCGCCGGATGGATGCTGACGATGCGCAACTCGATGGTCACGACGCTCTCCGAGGATTACGTGCTGATGGCGCGCGCCAAGGGCCTCTCGCCGCGCCAGGTGATGTTCGGCTACGCGGCGCGCAACGCGGTGCTGCCGAGCGTCACGGGCTTCGCCATCGCGCTCGGCGCGGTGGTCGGCGGGCAGCTCCTGGTCGAGATCGTGTTCAACTATCCCGGCATCGGCTTCGCGCTCTTCCAGGCGATTCAGGGGCAGGACTACCAGCTCGCCGACGGCATCCTGCTGCTGGTGATCTTCGCCACCGTCTGCATGAATCTGCTCGTCGATCTGCTCTACACCGCGCTGGACCCACGCACGCGCGTAGAAAGGAGCGCGTAGCCGTGGCCCGCGCGCTCTCTCCGCCAACGGCGCCGCCAGCGGCCGCTCCGAAGGTTCCCCACGCGCTGCCGGCCCCGCTGCGCATGGCACGCGCGTTGTGGCGCGCGGTGACGCTCAACCGCAAGGTTTCGGTGGGCAGCGCCATCGTCGCCTTCTTCGTGCTCGTGGCGATCTTCGGCCCGCTGCTCGTCCGCCAGGACCCCCTGCGCTACTCGCTCAACATCCTCCAGCCGCCGTCGGGTGCGCACTGGCTGGGGACCACGCAGGGCGGGCAGGACGTGTTCAGCCAGCTCGTGGTGGGTACACGCTCGTCGGTCGCCTGGTCGTTCGCGACTGGGCTGTTCGTCGTTGCGATCGCCGTGACTATCGGCCTCGTGGGCGGCTATTTGGGTGGCATCGCGGACGACGCGCTCTCGGTCGTGACCAACGTCTTCATCGTGATCCCAGGGCTGCCGCTGGCGATCGTGGCGGTCGAGTACTTCAGCCGCTCGACGCTCACCGTGGCGTTGATCGTCGCGCTCACCAACTGGCCCTGGGGTGCCCGCGTGCTGCGCGCGCAGACGCTCTCGATGCGCGGCCGTGAGTTCGTCGCCGCGGCGCGTGCCGGCGGCGAGCGCACCTGGCGCATCATCTTCTTCGAGATCCTGCCCAACGAGCTGTCGATCGTCGCGGCGAGCTTCATCACCACGACGATCCAGGTGCTGCTGGCAGTGGCCGGGCTGGAGTTCCTCGGCTTCGGCGATTCGACCGCGATTAGTTGGGGCATCATGCTCAACGGCTCCTACACCGGCAGCGCGCTTTTCCAGGGCGCGTGGTGGTGGTTCGCGCCGCCTGGCCTGTGCATCGCGCTGCTCGGCTGCGGCCTGGCGCTGCTCAACTTCGGCATTGACGAGCTGGCGGACCCACGGCTGCGTGCGGCCCGAGCGCGGGTCGAGCACCCAGTGCAGCGCGTCCTGCGGCTGCTGGGGCTGGCACGCGGGAAGGCGGTCGTGGGATGAGCAAGGTTGTAGGGGCGTCCGGTGGACGCCCATCCCGCCCTCTGCTCGAGGTGCGCCGGCTCAGCGTCGAGTATCAGACCGGCGCGGAGCCTGTGCGCGCCGTGACCAAGGTAGACTTCACGCTGCATCGCGGCGAGATTCTGGGCCTGGCCGGCGAGAGCGGCAGCGGCAAGTCTACGCTGGCCTACGCCGTCGCGCGCCTGCTGCGGCCCCCCGCGGTCGTCACCGGCGGCGAGGTGCGCTACTGGCCGCGCGCCGATCGTGCGCCGGACGGAGACGGTCTAACGGTGTACGCCGCTTCGCCACTCTCCCCCTCGCCCCGCAGGGAGAGGGGGCTGGGGGGTGAGGACCCCATAGACGTGCTGCGTCTGCGGCCGGCGGATCTGCGCGCCTTCCGCTGGAACGAGATGGCGATCGTCTTCCAGAGCGCGATGAACGCCCTCAATCCAGTGACATCGCTCGGCCGGCAGATTGACGACACGCTGCGCGCGCACCGCCCGCAGATGACGCGCGCCGAGCGCCGCCACCGCGCGCTAGAGCTACTGAGGCTGGTGGGCATTGCCGCCGACCGCATCGGCAGCTATCCGCACGAGCTTTCCGGCGGGATGCGCCAGCGCGCGATCATCGCCATCGCGCTGGCGCTCAATCCCGAGATCATCATCATGGACGAGCCGACCACCGCGCTCGACGTGGTGGTGCAGCGCGAGATTCTGGAGCAGATCCAGCGACTGCAAGCGGAGCTCGATTTTGCCGTAATCTTCATCACTCACGACCTCTCGCTGCTGCTGGAGATCGCCGATTCGGTCGCCGTGATGTACGCAGGGCGGATCGTGGAGCAGGCGTCGCGCGAGCAGCTCTACAGCGCCGCGCGGCATCCCTACAGCTTCGGGCTGATCAACTCGTTCCCGCCGCTGCACGGCCCACGTAAGCGCGTCGCCGGCATCCCCGGCTCGCCGCCCGACCTGCGCGCGCTGCCCCCCGGCTGCGCCTTCGCGCCGCGCTGTCCCTTCGCGTTTGCGCCCTGCACGCGCGAGCTGCCGCTGCTGCGCCCTGCCATGCCAGACGACCCGCGGTCGCCGCTCGTCGCCTGCCACCTCTACGATCCGCGCTACGCCGCCGAGCCGCCCACCGCCGCGGCACTGGCAGAGCGCTACGCGGCCCTCGCCGAGAGGAGGGCGGCCGTATGAACACGCTCGAGCGCCCCGGGGGCGACGGGCGTCCACCGGACGCCCCTACGATGGAAGATGCGGCCTTGGCGCCCGCGCTGGAAGCCATCCACCTGCGAAAACTGTTTCCGTTGCGCGGCAGGCCGTTTGGTCCGGCACGCGGCGTCCACGCGGTGGAGGATTTCTCGCTCGCGCTCTATCCCGGCCACGCGACGGCACTGGTAGGCGAGAGCGGCAGCGGCAAGACGACCGTCGCCCGCATGCTCGCCCATCTCTACGCGCCCACCAGCGGCACGATCCGCTTTGCCGGCAAGCCCATCAATCTGGGGCACCCCGGCGCGTTGCATGCGTACCGCCGCCAGGTGCAGATGGTCTTCCAGGACCCCTTCTCATCGCTCAATCCGGTGCATACGGTGCGCTACCACCTGGAGCGCCCGCTGCGGCTCTTCGGCCACGCCGGCAGCCGCACCGACGTGACAGAGCGCGCGCTCGATCTGCTGCGGCGCGTCAACCTGGAGCCGGCGGAGCAGTTCATCGTCAAGTATCCGCACGAGCTGAGCGGCGGGCAGCGCCAGCGCGTCGCCATCGCCCGCGCGCTTGCCGTGCGGCCGAGCGTGCTGCTGGCCGATGAGCCGGTTTCGATGCTCGACGTCTCAATCCGCCTCGACATCCTCAATCTGCTGTTGCGACTCAAGGAGGAAGAGCGGCTGGCGCTGCTCTATATCACGCACGACATCGCCAGCGCGCGCTACTTCGCCGACGAGACGTACGTGATGTACGCCGGCCAGCTCGTGGAGGGCGGGCCGAGCGAGGCCATCACCCAGGAGCCGAAGCACCCCTACACGCAGCTGCTGCTCTCCGCCGCGCCCGATCCGGATCGCATCGCCGCTGGCTCTGGATCAGGTGCGGTAGCGACTGCCGGCTCGGCGCCAGGCGCGACGGTGCAGCCGAAGAGCAGAGGTGAGATCCCCAGCCTGATCGATCCGCCCTCCGGCTGCCGCTTCCATCCTCGCTGTCCGCATGCGATGCCCGTCTGCCGCGAGCGATTCCCCAGCCGCACCGAGCTGGGCGGCGGCCGCTGGGTCAATTGCTTCCTCTACGGCGACGGCGCGGCATCCGATGCCACTGGCTGAGAGAAGGAGGCTGCACACATGCGCAAGATCGATGCGTTCGCGCACATCCTGCCGCGCGCGTATCTGGAGCGGCTGGAGCGGCAGCTCGAAAAGACCATGGATCCGCGCCAGCTCGCCTACTACCGCGAGGGCGTCTTCACCTTCGATCCGGTGCTGACCGACCTGGACGCGCGGTGGCGGGCGATCGAGCCGTACGGCGACGGCTACTCCCAGGTCCTGGTACTGGCCGTGCCCCCGCTGGAAGAGGTCGGGCCGCCGGCCGTCGCGGCGGAGTTCGCGCGCCTCGCCAATGACGAGATGGCGGAGCTGGTGCGCCGCTTTCCGGATCGCTTCGTGGGATTTGCGGCCGCGCTGCCTATGTCTGATGTCGAGGCGGCCGCACGCGAACTCGACCGCGCGCTGACGCAGCTCGGCGCGCTGGGCGCCCAGCTCTACACCAACGTCCTGGGTGTGCCGCTCGACGATCCACGCTTCGAGCCGCTATTTACCGCTCTCGAAGAAGCCGGCCGTGCTGTGTGGCTGCACCCGACGCGCAGCGCGGCGTGGGCCGATTATGCAACCGAAAGCCGATCCGACTATGGCCTGTGGTGGTCGCTGGGCTGGCCCTACGAGACCGCCGCCGCCCTCGCCCGCCTCGTCTATTCGGGGCACATGGAGCGGCACCTGCGCCAGCTCGTGATCGCCCATCACGGCGGCGGCATGGTGCCGCACTTCTCCGCGCGCCTGGCGATGGGACCCGGCTATCGGCAGGTCAAGGATACCCTGCCTCTCCCGCCGCTCGACTACTTCCGGCAGTTCTACGTGGATACGGCGCTGTTCGGCGCGCCCCACGCGGTGCGCTGTGTGCTCGAGTTCTTCGGCCCCCAGCACGTGCTCTTCGGCACCGACATGCCGCTGGGACCCGCGAACGCGGTCGAGGCGACGATCGCGGACATCGACGCGGCGGGTCTCTCCAGCGAGGACCGGGCAGCGGTCTACGCGGGCAACGCCGTGCGCCTGTTTGGGCTGCCGACTGGTTGACCCGGATTGTTCCCGCCGCTGCTCCACAATGGGCAAGCGGATCGTGGGGAAGGGAGGCGGGCTGGAGTCCCGCGGCTAATCCCCGGCACGCAGCGGTTGCGATACTCCAACGTCTGTCCCTGACCTGGTATCATACCAACTTCGCCTCGGTAGTTGCAGTTGTCGGGAGGGTCACGGCCCTCGCCGCAGCGCCTCGTCCGCCCTCGCCGCAGCGCCTCGTCCGCCCTTGCTGCTGCGGCATCCGGCTCGGCGGTCGTCTCTCGGGGCTCCGCTGTCCGGCGGGTCGCGACGCCTCCCGCGCCGCGCGCGACGCCAGCCGTAACCCGTCCCGTACTACCCGCTGAGCGCCCGCGCCGACGTGCGGCGCGGGCGCTCGAAGAGGCGCGGGCGGCCCCCCTATCGCCGATCGGGGCGCAGACCTCCGCGGTGCACCCCGAGGGTCGGGGCGATGCGGAAAGGCGGAGGTGGGCATGGGCGCGGCGCTAATGACGGATCGGGCGGCGGGGGTGTCGCCGCGCTTCAAGGCCCGGGTGGCCGGCGTCTGCCAGCTGCTCGAAGGGACGGCGTCGGCGGGCGGCCAGGTGGTCATCCTCGGCGGCTTCGTGGTCGCGGGCGACGCTGCGGCAACCGCAGCCAACATCCTGGCCCGCGAGCCGCTCTTTTGGCTGGGGTTCGCGCTCTCCCTCCTCGGGGTGGCGTTCCATCTCGCGTGGGCGTATCTCTTCTACGAGCTGTTCAGGCCGGTGAGCCGCACCGTCGCCGGGCTCGCGGCGTTCGTCATCCTCGTGGGATGCGCGCTGCAGGCCGCCGCGGCCCTCCTGTATCTCGCCCCCTTGCTGGTCCTAAGAGGCGGGAGCGCCGTGAGCGCGTTCTCGGTGCAACAGGTGCAGGCCTTGGCCTTCGTCTTCCTCGAGTTGAACGCTCGGGCATACGACATCTACCTCGTCTTCTTCGGCCTCTGGTGCGTGCTGATCGGCTACCTCATCGTCCGCTCGACCTTTATGCCGCGCATCATCGGCGTGCTCCTGGCGCTGGACGGCTTGGGGTGGGTGACCTACCTGTATCCACCGCTCGCAACCGCCATCTATCCCGTCATCGCCGTCGTCGCTGCCCTCGGAGAATTCCCCCTGCTCCTCTGGCTCCTAGTGGTCGGCGTGAACGAGCAGCGCTGGCAGGCGCAGGCAGGCCCTGCGGGGGTGTCCATCGGCGCATGAGGACGGCCATCTCCACCGCCGACCTGCCACCCGCCACCCGAGTCCAGCACGCCCGGAGCCGGCGATACCAACCCGCCTCCGTTTGTTGGAGATTGCACCGACTAGACCGCGGGTAGTCGGGGGCGTTGCGGGAGTCCAAACTACAACTACCGAAACCAATCTGATGTCAGTCGTTGAAGTATCCGTACCCGCTGGCGGCGGGGGATTACCCGCGGTACTTTAGACCGCCTGCTGCTCCTACCCCAATACCTGCCCTTGGTCTGGTATTACTCGCCTGTGCGCCGGCGATTCATGGCCGCGAGTCATTGTGAGTCTCGGCCACTCGATACGCCGCCGGGTCGGGGCGATAGGGGCGCAGCATCCAGTGCGGACGGCGCAGCCCGCCGGGGCCGGGCGCGGGGCGTGCCAGCGCCAGCCACTCGCGATAGACCTCATGCGCCTTCTCGGTATCTACCGCGATGTCGCCATAGCGGTCGTCGGGCTGGGCGGGAGTGACGCGCACCTTCTGGTGCCAGCAATGGCTGCCGCTGATCGGGTCAGGATGGACGGGGAAGGTGAGGTTCTGGTGGACGCCGGCGTCGGTCCACCAGATGCGCGCGGTGTCGGCGTCGGCGCTGGTGTAGGGCGCGACGCCCTGCGTCTGGCGCAGCAGCCAGCGGTTCCCGTCGCGCTCCAGCTTCGCGCGCGCGGTGGACCAGCCGCCGTGCTGCGTGTGCTGCTCCAGCGTCCAGCGGCCCATGTGGTGCGAGCAGGCCACCACGCGGGGGCGGATGCCCTCGGTGGTCCACAGCCGCGGCACGAAGTAGCCGATGGCCGTGCTTACGCGCACGAGCTGGCCCGACGCCAGACCCAGCCGCGCGGCGTCGCTGGGGTGCATCCAGAGCGGATTGCTGTGCGCGATCTCGGTCAGCCACTTGGCGTTGTTGGAGCGTGTGTGCACCAGCACCGGCAGGCGGAAGGTCGGCAGCAGCGCGAAATCGCCGGCATCATAGTCCATCGTGTCGGCGGCGATGTGGCTCTTGATGTAGGCCGGCAGCGCGTACTCCGACCAGCCCCAGTCGCGCAGCGTGGTGCTGTAGATCTCCAGCTTGCCGCTCGGCGTGGGGAAGCCCGCCAGCGCCGCGCCATCCACCACCACGCCGACCTGCGTGCCGCGCTCGCCGGTCGCCGGCGCCGGCCGCGGCACGGCGTTCGCCCCTTTGGGCCGT
>DASVAA010000007.1:0-19978 GCA_036376595.1 Ktedonobacterales bacterium
TCGCCGACCGCGACGTGCGGACTGGAACGCGCTACGGCTACGCGGTCTTCGCCGAGTATGCCGCTGTCAGCGGCCGCGCCGTGTGGTCCGCGGCGGCGAGCATTCACGCCGTGCCTCAGACACCGCCGAGGCCAATCACCGACCTACGTGTCGAGCGACGAGCGGACCTGGCGGCCTACGCGATGGCGGTGCTGAGCTGCACACCACCGGAGTCCGGCGAGCTGTCCATCGTCGTATACGCGGGCGACGAGCCGCCTCGGCCTGGCTCCGCGGAGCGCTGGGACCTGCTGACCAGCAAGCGCCGTGTCCTCGCGGGGCACAATCTGCCCGTATTGCATGCCTGGACGGGTCCGGGCGCCTGCTGGTACGTGCCCGTCGTGCGCCTGGATGATATGGGGTACGTCGGCAAGCCAGCGCCGTTCGACTGCGTGAACGAGGTGGATGACCTGCGTCTGGAGGGCCGCGCTGCTGGCGGCACCGTCCGATTGCGCTGGCGCTGGCCCAGACTGTGTACGCGCGTGGAGATCGCCGCGTCGGCGCTGGGTTGGCCAGTGGGCGCGAGAGGAGTGACCCGCGAGACCATCTCGCGGCCAGCCGGAGCAGCCGACGGCGCGGAGGACATCTGCGAGCTGCATACCGGCGGCGCCACGGAGCTGTTTATCCACACGACCGCCTATGCCCGCGCCGGCGGCCGCGAGATCGCCAGCCATGGCACGCGGCTGCGTGCTGCGACTGGTCCACGGGCGCGGCTCTCCATGAAGGTGGAGCGAGGACTTTTCGGCCGCGGCACGCCGCACGCGCTCACGCTCGAGCTGCATGGATCGACGGTTGCGCCGGCACTGGTGATCGTCGCTCAGCATGGAAAGCCGCCGAGCGATCCACGCGATGGAGAGGTGATCTACAAGCAGGAAAGCATGGAGTGGCATGCGGGAAAAGTGACCGTCGAGATCAAGGGTGAACTCGCAGCGCAGAACACGTTTGTGGGTCTGTTCCTGACTGATCCATGCGAAGCCGCGGCCGTGGAGGTAGTGACACCCTACCTCCAGCTCGCGTAGGCGCCAACCGACGGAGCCGTGCACGCTGCTGGCAGTGGGGATCAAGCCAGCATGCTGGAAAATGGGTGTGCAATGCTTGCGTGCTGTATATCTATCTGCTAGAATGGATTCACGTTGTCAGTTGAGTGTGGGCTGTGCCACACACCACCTGCGAGGGACACATCCATCATGAGCAGCACACCGGCAGGGTCATCCGCTCCCCCAAATACCTACGAGTTCCCCCACATTCAGAGCATCCTTTCGGGAGCAGGCGAAGATGGCGCCGCGGTTGCCAAAGAGTTCGAGCTGGTTTACCGCACGCTGCGTAACGCCGGGGCCTTGTTCGCGTGTAGGCGCCTGATTGCCGTTGACCCCGAAGTGGACTCGCTGCGCTTCGACGTTATTCGCGACATCGTCGGGCCACAGCAGGTTTTGGACGAACTGGACCATAGCAGGGGCGGGACGTCGCGGAAGCTCTCGGCGTGGCGCAACGTATTTGCTCTGCTGCCTTTGCTCCTCACCTGGCTGGCGCTCGGTCTCGCCTCGCTTGCCTACCATCAGGAGCTGGCCGCGGACTCCAAATTGATCGGCACGCCGTTCCTCGATCTGTGGCAGACCGGCTTCGGTGGCCGGTTAGGACTCACCTTCGCCGGAACCGCGCTCATCGATCTCGTGTTGCTGACCATCCTGGTCATACTCACCGCGTGGCTGCACCTCGCGGAGGGACTGGAGCAGCGCGCGGCGACGGATGTCGTCGGGCGCCTGAACGATGCGCTCGCACGCCTCGCCATCACGATGGAACGCCATGAGAAGAACGCCCCGAAGACCGATCTGAAGACGGTCGCGACAAGTATCAGCTCGGCACTCGGCAAAGTCGAAGGCTCGATGAACTCTATCGTCAAGGCGAACGAGCAGCTCGTCAAAGCGGCGAGCGAATCTATGAATAACGCCAAGACGGAGGTCGAGACCTTCATTCAGGGACTATTCACGAGTGTGACTGCCACGCTGGAGACCATGAAGTCCGGTTACCAGGCGTTCATCAGTGGCCAGACTTCCTCGGCATCGGCGATCTTCACCGAGGCACACGACCAAACGAAACGGCTGTTCGTGGAGCAAGTGGGACCCACGATCGCCAGCTTTTCAAGCACCGCAGGCGAGTATGTCCGCAGCGCCGGCACGCTTTCCACCGCTGCGGACACGCTGGGCGAGTCGGCGAAGACCCTGGGCACGACCGCCAGCTCGATTGACGGGCACCTCGTCAAGCTCAACACCAACATCGCGACCGTCGGCCTCGAGGCTGGCGGCATGCGCGACGCGGCACAGGGCGTGATCGACAACAACGATCAGATGAAGGAAATGGCGAAGCAAGTGAACATCGCCAGCCAGTGGATGGAATACGTGACTCGCCACCTCGAGGCCACGTCGAAAGCCCTCGAAGAGACGACGACGATCTTGCGCGGCATCGCACCGCACTATGCAGCGCGGTCGAGTGGCGGTCCACCACCTCGACGCTGGGGGCCTTTTGGGTGGGGGCGCTGATAGAGCGGCGCGCATCCACAGCGTATCGTGCGGGGCCGCGACGTGACGGCGCGGGAGGAGATGAGGGCACATGCAGCGGCGGAATAGGTGGCGTACGGCGCTGATCTTCGGGTTGACGGGCTGGCTCTTCGCCGATCTCTTCATCGCACTGACGATGGGCTTCGTCGCCAACACCGTCGGCTACGTGCCCACCCCGACGCCGACGAACACCCTGCCGCCCACCGTGATCCCAACCGCCACGCCGCTGCCCGCGCTCAGCTTGCAGCCCATCACGCTCACCCTCAACGTGGATTACGTGGGCCTGCTCAACAGCGATCCCACAGCCATCGCTAGCGCCCAGCAGCAGGTCCACGCCGATCACCGGCTCAACTGCAAGCTCGCCGGATTGGTGCTGACGTTCGGCGGCGCCAATCCCGACACGGGGCAGGCGCTCCAGATCGCTAAGGTGATTGATACGCGGGTGCTTCCCGGCCTGGGCGGCCAGCACTATGTCTTCATCGGCACCGTCTACCGCGAATTCTTCACCCTGGGCGCCGACCCCAGCACCGCGACCGTAGACGTCTATGTCTTCAACAACGTCAGCAGTTGTTAGTGGCCGCGAAAACGCCAGGTCGGTGCTTGATCGCACCCGGCCCGGGAGTGAATGACGCACTCCACCGTCACCTGGCTCGTAGTGTGTTGATATGCGGCACGAGCAGGGGTGTGGCTTCGCGCTGGGGACGACCACGGCGGGGCCTACGCCAGCTTGATCGGCAGCCGGCCCAGGATGGTGTTGAGCAGGCGATCGATCACGATGGCGAAGGTGACGACGAAGATTGCCGCCGCGACCGCCAGCACGCCCGCGATCGGCACCGTAATGGGCTGCGACGGCACGCGCGCCGCGGTCTGAGACGCCTGGCGCAGCAGATCGGCGGCGCTCAATCCCGCCAGGTAAGTGAACGCCGCCACAACAGCGCCCACGAGCACGAGCAGCGCCAGCGCCAGCGCCAGCTCGCGCGCCACCCCCGGCCACTTCCAACGCCGCGTGAGGCCGGCCACCGTCCCCGCGAGCACGTAGACCGCCGCCCACGCGCCCACCGCGAGGCCGAAGCCCAGGCTGGCGACGCCAATCACGATGGCGCACGAGAGCAGCGTCAAGCGCAGGGGCGCCGTATACGCCTCGACGGCGAAGACCGTGGGCACGATGCACAGTAGCGGCACGAAGGCCAGCGGCACCACCATTTGCACCGCAATCAGCGCGATCACGATGGCGTTCATCAGCGCGATGAGGGTCAGGTTGCGCAGGCGCGTGCGATTGCTCATAGCATCATCCTGTAGACGACTATGCCCGGCACCGCCAGCACGATGCCGAGCAGCACATCCGATGGGCGCAGCCGCTGCCCCGGCAGTGGGGTGAGGCCGCGGGCGAGGCTGAAGCCGCGGTCGGCCACCGCGTCGCCCAGGCGCTGGCTGCGCAGCACTGTCCGCACGAGCAGATCGAGCACGACCGCCGTCCAGGTGGAGGGCACCAGCAACGTGCGCCGGCCCCCGCCGCGCAGAATCGCCACGTCGAGCGCCTTGCGCAGATCGCGCTGCACCGAGGGCAGGACGGCCAGGGTCGTCGTGAGCACGTAGGCCAGCGTACTGACACCAGGCAGGCGAAACACGCCCGCCGAGAAGAGGCGTAGCAGCTCCGGCACGGGCGTGGTCATGCTAAAGAGGGCGAACACCTGTGCCACGCACAACACCTTGCAGAGCGCGAGCGCCACGGCCTGAACGGCAGTAACCGGCACCACCTGCACGCCGATGCGCGGCGCGAAGAGCGCGGCCTCCGCGGCCAGGGCGGCGACGATCGGGACGTAGAGCGCGCGCAACGGCAGCGCACAGAGGATCGAGGCCAGCAGCAGCAGGTCCGCATCCAGCAGCAGTTGCCCCAGCGAGCGCGTCGTGAGCAGCAGCGCCCCGTAGAGCAGCAGCACGAGCAGCTTGATGCCGATGTGCAGATGCCGGCGCGTGGCGCGCGGAGGCGGCGCGGAGGGTGTGGCGCCGGGAGACGTGGTGCTGGGAGGAGTCGTAGCGGCAGACGCGAGCGGGTTGGTCACGGGGCGACTCCTGCGTCGAGCAGCCGCGCGATGTCCGGCGGGTTGGAGTGATCATAGATCTCCGGCGCGAAGTGGTATCCGGCGGTTTCGAGCTGGCGCAGCGCGATGAACAGCGACGAGGTCCGCGCGTCCATCGTCTGTTCGAGCACCTCCAGCGGCACCAGGCGAAAAGCGCCATCGTAGGCCAGCCGTCCATCCGCCAGCACCCAGAGTCGCTGCGCCCAGCCGAGCAGATCGTCGGGATGGTGCGAGATCACACAGACGGCCATCTGCTGGGTCTGGCTGACCAGCCGCAGCACCTCCATCACCTGCGCGCGTGCGGGCGCATCCAGCCCCGCCATCGGCTCGTCGAGGATCAGCAGCGCCGGCCGCGCGGCGATGCCGCACGCGATGCTGAGGGCACGCTGCTGCCCACTGGAGAGGCTGCGTGGCGCGCGATGCGCCAGCACCGCGGGATCGAGTGCCACCAACGCCAGCAGGCGCTCGATCTCCTCCGCGGTCGGCCGGCGGCGAACGTAGCCCGCGACCTCATCACGCACGGTGGGCGCCACGAAATGCTCCTCGGGCCGCTGCATGATGAGCATCACGCGGCTGCGCCGGGGCCGTCGCCGCACACGTCCGCGCGACGGGCGCTCAAGCCTGACGATCGCGCGGGCCAGTGTGGTCTTGCCGGCGCCGTTCGCGCCCATCACACCAATGCGCTCGCCCGCCGAGACACGCAGCGACACCTTGTACAGCCGCCACCGCGGGCGAAAGAGGCGGCCGTTACCCCGCAGACTCACCCGCCGAACCATCAGATCAAGCTTCATGGCGCGCGCCTCACTCCCACGGCGGCGCGCCACGTCTGCGTCGTCAGCGCCGCGCGGATGGGTACCGAGCGGACCAGCGCGCCGACCGCTGACGTCAGCGGCAGGGTGACGTGCCACTCCGGCTCCGCGGGAGCACGCGCCAGCACCTCTGCCGGCGTTCCCTCCAGCGCCACCGTCCCCCCAACCAGCACCAGCACACGGTCCGCATCGAGCAGGTCTTCCAGGCGGTGGGTGATCACGATCAGCCCCATCTCGCGCTCGTCGGGCAGCGCCAGCAGCAGCGCCAGCAGCGCGTGCCAATGCCGATCGTCGAGCATGCTCCCCACTTCGTCGAGCACCAGCCAGCCCGGGCGGCGTACCACCGCCGCGGCCAGCAGCACGCGCAGTTGTTCGCCAGCCGAGAGCGCCCCAGGGTGGCGCGCGGCGAGGCCGGCAAGATCGCAGCGATCGAGTGCGTCGGCGGTCCGCGCGAGCACCTCCGAGGCTGGCAAGCGCGCCGCCCGCGGCGCGAACGCGACCTCCTCAAA
The DNA here is from genome assembly GCA_036376595.1 of Ktedonobacterales bacterium. Lineage (GTDB taxonomy): Bacteria > Chloroflexota > Ktedonobacteria > Ktedonobacterales > JADMIN01 > SMAG-U1939. The sequence goes on from DASVAA010000007.1 coordinate 5,991, forward strand.
GACGGAGGTGGCAATCAGTTGGCTCTCGGGGTCCGCCCCAACCACGACCACCGTGTCGCTGGCTTCAGGTTGTGGGGCGAGCGGGCGGCCGCCATCGGTGCGCACGACACCCGCTGTGGGGGTAAGTCGGCCTTGCAGCAGATAGGCGAGCGTGCTCTTGCCGCTGCCGTTGGCGCCGATGATTCCGACGAACTCGTCACGGCGTAGCATCGTCGAGACGTCGTGCAACGCACGCACCCCTCCGTCATAGGTGAAGCCAACACCCTCCAGCCTGATGTCTCGGATCACCCGCTCCTCCTCGCCCCGCATCGTCATGTGATGGACGCGCCGCCAGGGTCAATTCTGGTCAGCCTCGCCCTCGCCTCATTGCAACGTGTGGATCGCGACGATGGCGCCGGAGGCGATCACCAGCAGCGCCAGCAGCGTGCCGCCCAGCACAAAGCGCAGACGCGCCAGCACACACCGCGGATGGATGGCGGCGCGGCCAGTCAGCGCGGCGTCGCATCGCGGACAACGTCGTGTTGCCATCGTGCCCTCCCGTTCTATATGGTTGGCGCGTGCGCCTTGAGGCTCTCCCAGTAGTAGTAGCGGCGACCGCGCAGGCCCGGAATCTTGCGCCTCGCCGCGCGGGCCCGCGCATCAACCAGACGCACGCGCTCGCGACGGACTTTGAGCGCCCGCGCGCGTCCCATCAGCCAGACCAGCGGATCCACCACACGAATCGGCGTGAATTGGATGCCGCTCCGCTCGGGCATGTGGCCCAGCGCCGAGCATGAGAAGTATTTCACGTCGCCGAACTGGACCTCGGCGCTACGCACGAAGCTGCCCAGCTCGTTGGCGATCAAGAACTGGCGGGTGAGCAGGCTGATGGCATCCTCTTCGGTGGCGATCGTCGGATCCTTTGCCATCAGCGCACGGGCGGGAGCCGCGCCGATCTCTGATTCGAGGTCCAACGCATCCACCTTGGAGATCACGATCGCGAGCGGCTGGCCATTGCCCACGCCGGTCTTGAGTCCGATCTGCTTCTTGAGGGATTCGAGCGCCTCCAGCAGGCGCGAAAAAGCCTCCTCGACGTCCATGTCGCTAGGCCGGATCGACGTGCGCAGTTGCTCGACCTGGGCGCGGTGCTTGGCGAGATAGGCAGGGATGGCGAAGGGATCCACCACGAAGAGGATGCCATCAATGTACTCGTAGTACTTCTGCTCTTCGGTGTGCGCGATGCTGCCGAAGACCTCTCCGGCGGGGTCGTATACGTAGGCCAGCTTGGGCACGCGCGCATGGCGTGCCTTGATCTTGAGGTTGTAGGCCTGCGGCCGCATGTCTACAGTCTTGGTCAGCACCTGGCCGGCGTTGAGCAGGCGCAGCTTATCCTGGTACTCGGATTCGTGCCGCGGATTGACAAAGGTGATCGTGTAGCCACGCGGCGGGCCGTAGGCCCCGATCAGCTCGCGCGTCGCCATCACGATGTAGTTGGATTTGCCGGTGGAGGGACCACCCACGACGGGAACGTGGACGTTGGTGCCTTCGCCGATGCCCGGCAGCGGCGTCTTGCAGTAGGGGCAGATCGGTCGCAGCTCGCGCCGTCCCAGCATATTGAGCGTCGGCAGGCGCTGGCCGCACTCGCACGTGTGGTGCAGCACGCCGTAGATGCTGGGCCATAGCCGAGTATGCTCGCGACCGCACTTCTTGCACACGAAGGTCGGCACGGGCATCGTCTTGAAGTCGGCCGGGCAGCGCACGAAGATGCGATTATAGCGCGCGTAGAGGAAGGTGAAGAGCGAGAGTACGCCCATGAAGAGGATCGCCAGCGCCGCCCAGAGCGCCAGCACGAGGGATTGCAGCACGAAGAAGATGACGACCAGCGTCATCGCCGAGAGATACTGCGCCACACCCGCCAGCCAGCAGCCGGCGGCGATGCAGAAGAACCAGTATTTGTACGCCCAGTTGTCGGTATATCCCGCCTTGCCGTACATGGTGCCGGCATACCCGATCCAGCGTTTCGCCTCCACACCGGTGCGCGCGAAAAGGTGCTCGCGCACATAGCCCATCACGCGCCAGCCGCGGTCGAAGGGGTACATCTTTCTGGCCGGTTGCGGAACATAGAGTTGCATACGCGGGCCTCCCCTGGCACTCCGCGCGGCCACGCGAGCCGCGCAACGGCGCTATCGAGCCTGTTGAGTTTGAGCCGCGCTCAGGCAATCTTGTGGTGCGCCTCGACCAATACGGCGACGAAATTGCGCATGGCGACGACCACGCCATACAGAGCGCCGACGATGGCCGCGCCGCTCAGCAAGAAGAAGCCAACCGAGAGCGTCACGGCGACGATGGTGGCAACCACCATCGCCACGACGACGATCACGATCAGAATGCCAATGCCACTGTCATCCATTTGGGTCCGCCTCCCCACACTCCGCCACTAGCGGCTGAACATGCCGAGAATGCCCTTGCGCTCGGTCGCGAAGAGATCCTGGACGACGGGGAACCACTGCTGCTTTGCCGCCCGCTCGCTCACTTCGCGCGCCGTCTCGCGGAAGCCACGTTCTCTGCGCGCCTCATCCACCACGCCTGGAAGCCGCAAGAAGTAGGTCTGCACGACGTAGGGCAGCTTGCCCAGGGCGCTCAGCGACGAGTCGAACCAGAACGAGAGCAGGTCCACCACCTGCTGTGCGCGCCGGGGATCCTGCAGCATCTTGGTGAACTCCGCCCAGTAGCAGCCCCAGAACAGATCGCGGTAGTCCCAGATGTAGGTCGAGACCACCATCAACCCGTGCGACTCACGTGTCACCCGGTCGTCGAAGAATGCCGCCATGAAGGCCGCAAGCTCGACGGGATACTGTTCAGCGCTCAACTGCGCGAAGCGCTCGCGGAGCTGCTGCGCGGTGGTCGGGTCAAGCTCGCGGTTGTCCATGGCCAACACCCCCAGAATCACGATTGCCGTCTGCCGCGAGAAGCCGGTTACGCGCGCGTAGCGGCGGCAGAGGATCACATCCGCCGGCTGCAGTCCCGCCAACGAGAGCCCGCTGAAAGCGGCCGAGAGCAACTGCTGTTGCCAGTCGGCGGGCAGCCGCGGCGCCAACGCGGACGAGATCAGCGCGGCGACAGCCACACGCCGCCACGCCCCGCGCGGAGTCTCGGCCTGGGCGACCTCGAGGCCCGCCGGCAGCCAGGGCTGCGCGTGCAGGTCCACGCGGGCCGCGTGCTCCGCCCAGCGCTCCAGCACGGCAATGGCACCCTCGGTTCCCGCGCGGCGCACGTCGAGCCGCACCTCGCGTAGCGCGATGTCGGGCCGCGCCGGCTGCACGAGAGCGCGGTACGGCAGGCGCTTATCGAGCGACAGGTCGCCCACGAGCGTGTAGTAGAACGTCTCGAGATTCGCTGGAGGCACCGCGGCGCCCGGCGCCGCTGCCAGCGCGAGCCAGTCGCGGTCGTGCGCACCAACGCGGCGAACGATCTCGTCGAGCAGCGCCGCCGCATCCGCCGCGAGGCGGCCATCGCGGTCAGGGGCAATCCAGCGCAGGCTCGCCGCGACCAATCCCTGGCAGGCTGGCGCCGGCTGGATCGCGGGCACCAGATGCTCCCAGACCAGCACGAGCTGCCGCGCCGTCGCGGCGCTCGCGAGCTGCGCCAGACCGGCGAGGTAGGTCGGATCGTTGAGCGTAGCGGTGAGCGCGCGCTCGCCAAAGACGCGCGCAAGCACGTCGAGCAGTGCCAGCGCCGACGAGACATCGCCGCCCACCAGCCCCTGTGTCGCCACCTGCACATCAGAGCGCAACCGGTCGCTGGCCGTCGCGGGGTCGTGTGCGTTGAGCAGCGCCAGCGCGCGGGCATATTCGCGCAGCACAGCGCCCCCAGGCTGGCGGCGCAGCTCGGCTCCGAGCGCGCCCGTCAGCGCGCGCAGGTCGGCGACGTCGTCGGCGGCAAAGTCGTGGCGCTGCTCGAAGCCACTGAGCACCGCGCGCACGCTGTCGAGCTGAGACGGCGCCAGGGCTGACGATTGCCCCTGCGCGACCACCGCGCGGTACGCCACGACGAGGTCGAGCTGCTCGTCAATCCGGCTCGGCACAGGGAATCGCCGCGTGCAGAGGTCGAGCAACGGCAAGACGCTCGTCTCCCAGGCGGCCGCCTGCATCGCGGGCGCCACCTCGGCAGCGTAGGCGGAGTCCTCCACGTTGCTCATCTCGCCGGTGTCGCCGTTGAGGATGAAGTAGCGCAGATACTCGTCAGGGTAGTTGTGGAACTCAGTGCCGGAGGTGGTGCCGGTGATCAGATACGGCGCCTGGTACGGGTCGGGGTGATAGGTTGCGAAGGTCAGCAGGGGCCGGTAGAGCGGCGGCAGCGCGCAGCTCAGCGCCGCAATCCACAGCGCCACAATCTCCGGCTTCTCGTAGATGATGATGCGGCGCGAGGAGCCGGCGCTGTGGACCACTGCCGCCAGCAGCTTGCCGAGCGTCTCGCGCCGCCCGGCTGGCGCGAGAAAGCGCCACACGTCGTCGAGGTCCAACCCCAGCTCGGCATCGAAGCTGGTCCGCGGGGCGATCTGCGACCCAGCGGATGGGTCGCCAGTCTTCCAGAAGGTGCTCTGCCAGTAGAAGATCGGCGGGACGCTGGTGAACTGCTCCGGCGGCAGCACGACGCTATGGGCGAAGAAGTTGCCGGGACGGCCGTTCTCGTCGGTGCCGCACGAGCGGCTGCACAGCAGCACGCTCTCCTGCGGGCTGACGTAGTAGTAGCGCAGCGCCACCGGATGCGAGCGGATGTCGTTCACATCCAGCCCGATGGGAATGCGATAAAGGATCAGTTGATTGATGAGTGTCTGCGTGGTGGGCGAGATTCCCGGCGAGGTGGCCTTCGTCTTGAATCCGCCGCTGCCCGCCTGTGGGTCTTTGAATGACGTGTAGTAATGCTGTAATACCGCCATCGTTACCGCCCCTTCGTCGCTTTGATCAGATTGAGCTGGTACAGAATCCACAGAAACGGATCTTCCACCCGGAACGGAGCGACGGTCCGCAGGCGCTGATCGGGTCCCGGCGGCTCGCCGAGCGACGAGACGGCGAAATAGTTGTAGGTCGTGAACTGCTTCTCGATGTCGTTGCAGAACCCCGAGCCGATCCAGGCGCTCAGATAGTCGCGCATCTCGCCGCTCACGGAGTTGATGTCGCGCAGATCGAGGGCGCCGAAGTGCTGGCCGTTCTCCTGATTGCGGATCGCCGAGCTTGGGTCCAGAATCGGGAACAGGGCATCCACCTTGGAGATCGTGAAGGCGATCGGCACCTTGATGCGGTCGCGCTGGCGCAGGTGGAGCTGTGTCTCGAACAGCTCCAGGAGCCGCTCGACAATCTCATCGGGCGCGGCATCTCGATCGGGCACCGGCAGGTTGGCGTGCGGCAACTGCTGGCGCACCGCCGGAATCTGGAGGGGGTCCAGCAGGAAGATGATGCCGTCGGCGTGCGTAATGTAGCGCGCCTGGACCGAAAGGTTGTCCACCGACTTCATATCCTCACCGGCCGTGTCGAAGAAGCTGAGGTTGATCGCGCGCTTGCCGAAAGTGCCTTCGAGCGTCAGGCGGAAGATCAGCGGCGCCTTCACGCGGGCGTCCACCGCGCCAGGGCGAGTGGCCTGCAAGACGGTGCGCTGCTCGTAGAGTGGGCCGTAGAAGTCATCCTTCCAGCGGCGTCGCGTGTCTTCGCCAATCATGTGGACGGCGAAGTTGAAGTTGGCGCCCACTTCATTGCGCAGCCGGTTGACGAGCGTGACGATGTAGTGACTCTTGCCGGTGTTGCGGCCGCCGATGATGGCGATGATGCGCTGGTCGATCTGGCCGACATCGTGTGGCAATTGGAAGTGGCACTCCGCGCACAGCCGCGTGCGCGTCTCCATCTGACAGACGTCGCAGGTCGCCGCGTCGGGGATGTGCATGGAGCGCAGCAACGAGGCTTTGGGTGGCGTGACAACATGACCCATGACCGGCGCGCCGCCTCCGCGCAGCTTGCCAAACGCCTGATCTGGCGCCTGCCCGGTGCAGGAGGGATTGATGCAGCGGAAGCGCACTTCGCCCGGCGGGAAGTCGGCGAAGCAGAAGGGGCAGAGAAGGTGTTGCGGCAAGAGTGGCATTAGCTGAGCCTCAGCTTTTCTCGCTCTGGATGGAAGACCTTGATGGCGTCGTAGGCGGCATCATCCTCCAGGAACAGCTTGGCGTAGGTGTCGGGCGCATAGCTGCGGTCGGGCAGCTCGATCTCCAGCTCGCCCTCGACGGGGGTCGGACCCGAGGTCCGATAGAGGAGCTCGCCGTCGGCCTTGCCCATCGGCAGCCCGTGGCGCTTGCTGCGCAGCAGCAGGATTGGCAGCGTCGCGGCGGCGTTCGATCGCAGCACCAGCCGGTAATGCTTCGCCCCAAACAGGCGGCCGGGTGCGCGCAGGTCGTACTCCAATGTAACGCGGCTCGCCAGCCGCACCTGCGCGCGCGCGCCTCCGCCGATGATCGTGTCGCCGCCGTGCTGCACCACCGCGGCCACGCTGATGAAATAGTCCTCGCCGCCGGTGGCGCTGAGGTCCACATAACCCAGCCGCTCGTACTCCGCGCGCGTGATCTTGAGCGTGCTCGTGGTCGGCTGGACGCCGAGCCGCGGCCACCCAACGCGGTCGTAGGCCACCAGCGCATCGTGGCAGTCGCGCGGCCAGTCCCATTGCAGGCGCACCGTCGGCCCCAGGTGTTGCACGCGCAGGTTGCGCACATCGTCAATACAGACCCAGCGATGCGCCGTGCCGGCGTAGGCCATCCGCTGGAAGATCACCAGTGGCAGGTAATAGGCGGCGCCAGGCGCGCCCCAATGGTCCGTCAAGCCGTAGCGGTCGCCCTGGATCACCTGCCCATAGCGCGAGAGGCCCTCCGCCGGCACCACCTCGCCCGCGCGTAACGCCGGCTCTTGCGCCGATTTGAGCACGGCCACCTCGCCCTTGGCCGGCGCCTGCCACGTCACCCGTACATCGAAGCCCGCCCCGCTGGGGGTGGTGCTCATGTGCAGCGCGTCCACCGGCCGCGGCGGGATCTCAGGCGCGGCCTCCAGCGTGACGCCGTGCGACATCACCACCGCCCCATCCGCATCGCGGAACTGGCAGTAGACGGCATAGCCATAACGGCGGCCGTTCACCAGACCACGGTCCACCAGATGGCCTGGCTCGACCGGCACCAGCACGGTGCCGTCCACAGGCCCGCGTGGCACGCCACCCTCTTTGCGCACCACCATGATGCGTGTGGCGGTGGCCGGCGGCTGCCAGGTCAGCTCGACGGCGCCGTCATCCACGCGCTGGACGAGCTGCTCGACCTCCGCAATCAGCAGCACAGCGCGGGGCGCCACCGCTCCGGCCGCCGAGGTCACGCCCTCACGGTCGGCGTAGACCGCGTAGTAGAGGGGGACACCGCGCGTGGGCTGGGTGTCGTCGAAGTTGTAGCCGGCGACCTTCCCGACCTGCTGGCCGTCCTTCGCCGAGACTGGCTTCGAGCCGCTCTTGCGCACCACCACATAGCCCGCGCTGCGCGTCGGGGATGCGCTCCACCGCAGGCTCACGATACGCTCGGACGGCGTGACGACCAGATTGGAGGGCGGCTCTGGGGGCATCTTGGCGAGCAGGTCGCGCGCCTCGGCGTAGTCGGCGCAGATGCGCAGCGCCTGGGTGCAGAGGTCCGCCTTGTGGTCGGCCGAGATGCCCGCGGCGAGCGCCTGCCGCACGTAGCCCTGCGCCTCGTGGATGCGCTCCTCGGCCAGCCGCAGCGAGGCATCGCGCCCGGCGAAGGTGGCCGGCAGTGACGTTAGCAGCGTGCGCGCGGCGAAGAACTGGCGCCCGTCGAGCAGTGCCTTGACCTGTGCGGTGGCGCGCTGCTGCTCGTCGGCGGCGCGCTGAATCTGCGCCCGCGACACATCGAGCCGCTGGCGCAGCGCATCCGGCTGCTTGGGCGCCCACAGGCGGATCGCCTCGTCCAGCCTGGCGCGAGCGCCATCTGGATCGTGCTGGGTGAGCAGGCGATCCGCCTCGTTGGCGAGATAGGTCACCAGGAAGCGATCCCCCACCGCGAACCCGCAGGAGCCGCAGCTCGCCTCGTCCGCCGGAACCTTACGGCCGCAATTGGGACAGGTGATGTGCAGCGCCTGGCCGCAGCGCTTGCAGTTGGGACGTCCGGGGTCATTCATCTCGCGGCAATCGGGGTTGCCGCAGCGCACCTGCTTGGCGAGGGTATCGAGCGTGGGGTCTCCGGGCAGCGACAGGCTGAAGCCGCGCTTGCGCGCCAGCTCGCGCAGCTCCACCGTCGCGGCATCGAGCTTCCAGCCGAGCTTGCGCGCCTCCTGCAGGAAAAGCTCGGCCTGCTGCTGGCTGATCGCCTTGGCCGGCGCGCAGGCGTCGCCGATGCGCGCGAGCAGGGCATCCATTGGCTCGCGGCGCAGTGTCTCGTCGTATTTGGCGCGCTCGTCGGGCTTGGAGAAGATATTCTTCGCGTCGCCCATCAGCGCCAGGGTCGCCGTCACCCGCGGGTCCTTGTTGATCTGCTGCTGCATGCGCAGGTACAGTTGGTCGGCGGCGGCGAGCAGATCGGCGGCCGGGCTGTTCTGGCGAATCGTGGGAGTGATGGTGGCGAGCAGGGTATAGAGCGATTGCTGCTTGAGCAGATCCAGGTTGTCGTGAATGCGCTTGGCGCTGACGGGGTCGAGCTGCGGCGCGCGCGCGGCCTCCGGCTCCTTCGCGCGCACGGGCACGTGTACGGCAGCGCGGAGCTCGCGCTCGTCGAGGGTGCCGCCAAACTCCTTGACCCACTTGGCAATCTCGGCTTCGAGCACGTAGCCCTTGGCCTCGGCGAACTCCAGCTCGGTCTGGAACCGCTCGCGCTGCTCTTTGCCTGCCTGCGTCCGCAGGGTGCGCGCCTCATCGGCCTGCTGCTTGCGCAACTCGTCGTCGGCCAGGATGCGCCTGATTTCAGCGACTTGCGCGAGCTTCGCCTTCGCGTCTAGCGCTGCCTTGTTGACGCCCGTCGCCTGCTGCGACCACTGACGGCGCTTCTCCTCCACCCGCGCTTCGCAGGCGACGGGGTCGGCTGCCTTCTCAGGGTCGAGGTCGAGCAGGATGAAGACGTTGGGCACCTCGCCGGCCATGTCACACTCCCCGTTGAGCTACCGCGAGAACGGTCGCAACGCGCCGCTCTTGGCATCGGCCGTAGTGCCCGATAGCTCTCGCGCGATGGTGCTGAAGGCGTCGCCCAGGCCGCCCTGGGTGGTAAAGATGCTGCCCTGCTCGGTTGACGCGATAGCCTTGAGGAACGCTTCATCCGCAGTGCCGAAGCCGATGGCGATCACGTTGATCTCGGCCTGATGGCAGCGTTTCGCTCGCTCGATGGCACGGCTCTGGTATCCCCACACGCCGTCTGCCAGGACGATGGCGAAGCGCGGTCCGGGCACGTCGTGGAGTAGCTCGTAGAGCGTGTCGAAGGGATCGCCGGCGTTGCCGACGCCGGTACTACACGCCCGCAGATTGTCAATCGCTCGCTTGATCTCGGCCGCGTTGTGCGTTGCGCGCTGGTCTACATTGAGGCCATCCGAAAAGGCGATCAAGCCGATCGCGGTGGTTTGCATGTCGAGTTGATCGACGAAGCCGTGCGCCGCTTTCTTCGCGTCGGCGATCGGGCTGCCGGACATGCTGCCGGACACATCGAAGGCGAGGTAGACGGTCATCGGCGCGCCGCCACGCTGGTCGCGCGGGCTGCGCAGGAAGCGCGAAGGCACGTCCGGCGGCACCGGCTTGATCTCCAGCTTGAGCGGCTTGCGGGTCGCGTGCTCGGTAGCCTCCACCTGCACGATACCGCTGCTATCGTAGGCGTACTTGACGTCTACCTGGGCCTCCGGCGCGCTCAGCGCTGGGAAGTCGGTGAAGCTGTAGAGGCCGAGATAGTTGCAGGCCTGTGGGTCGTCGGACTCGCCCTGCGTGACGAAGACCTCCAGCTCGGTCTGGCCGTCGTGGCGCATGCGCAGCGAATAGGGCCGGGTCTGGTCGGCGGGGATCGGCGAGTTCTTGGGGATCAGATGGCTGTTGAGATAACGGTCACCGTCCTTGCTCTCGGCAATCAGGCCCAGTGTGTGCGCGATCACGTCCTGGGTCTTGCGCCCGCGCAAGAGGCCCATCGCGATCGGCCGCGGCGCACCCGGCCCAAGCCGCAGGGATTGCTCTTGCTCGATCACCAGGGCCGCCTGGATCGCCGCGCCCAGGGCCACCGCTTCGTCGGGGTGGACTCCGCTCATCGGCGGCTTGCCCGACATACGCTCGATCCATGCGCGCACCATCGGCATGCGCGTCGAGCCGCCAACCGGCAGCACGCCCGAAATATCGCGCCAGGTGAGGTGCGCCTGGCGCAGCACGTTCTCGGTGAGCTGCGCGGTGCGTTCCAGCAGGTCCTGCGAAAGGCCCTCGAACTGCTCGCGCGTGATGGTATAGGTTGCCGTATGCCCGCTGGCAGTGACGCGGATCGGCACGCTCTGACGGTCGGAGAGCGTGCGTTTTGCCTCCTCGACCTGCACCAGCAGCCGATTGAAGTCATCGCCCACCAGATCGGCGCCGAATTCAGTCTCGAACTGATGCTGGAGCTGGATCACCAGCCGATCATCCCAGTCACGGCCGCCAAGGTTGTGGTCGCCGTCGGTGGCGATCACGCGCAGCTCGGTCGGGGTGATCGCCACCAGGGACACGTCAAACGTGCCGCCACCCAGGTCGTAGACCAGCACGTTCTGCGTCTCCTGGCTGGGACGCAGGCCGTAGGCGAAGGCGGCGGCGGTCGGCTCGCTGATGATCGCCAGCACGCGCAGCCCCGCTGTCTCGCCTGCCTCCTTCGTTGCCTTGCGCTTAGCGTGATCGAAATAGGCCGGCACAGTGATCACCGCGTCGGTGACGGGCGTCTTGAGGGCTGCCTCGGCCCGCGCTTTGAGGTGCGCCAGCACCAGCGCCGAGAGATCGGTCGGGGTATAGTCGCGGCCGCCGAACGAGAGAACGAAGTAGGGATCGCCCATGTTGCGCTTGAAGAACGAGGCGACCGCCTCGGCCCCCGCGGCTTGTTCCTGTTTGGCGTCGTCGCCCACAAGTGGCGCGCCAGAGCCGAAGTAGACGACCGAAGGCGTGGTGGTCTTGCCGTATTCGGTCTTGATCGCCTCGGGCTTGCCGTCACTGTTGATGTGCGCGACCACCGAATAGGTCGTGCCGAGATCAATGCCCACGAAAGCGCCCATGTGGTTGCTCCTGCTGTGCCGGGGTCCCCTCCGGGCTGTGCGTCAGACGATCGAATCGAGCGCGCCATTGCTTGCCCATCCGCCGCGAGCTGCCCATGCCGCTAGCGCCCCACCTCCACCTGCGTCCGCCCACGCCCGCATCGCCCGCACGCTTTCATACGGTAAAACCGTCTCAGCGTGTCGTCGCCAGCCGGGGATCGGTGTTGGGCGGCGACACGGGAGGTGCTCCTGGGGGAGGAGTCGCGCGGCGCGATAGCTAGCCCGCGATCGTCAAGCCGCTTGTGCGGCGCGCAGCCGCTGCCACCTCGGCCTCAGACATCCCCTCGGCGGTCTGGATCGTGGCCTCGGCGCGGCGGCCCGAGCCTGGCTCGACGCCTTCGACATGCAGGCGCCCCTGCTGGTCGAGTGTGAAGGTCACATCAATCGGCGAGCCGGCTGGAAGGCCCGGCGGCAGGCCCTCGATCAGCGCGTTGCCGATCTCGCGGCCGTTGGCGACGTCGTCCACCTGCTCGCCGACCACCTCGTTCTCCATCACGCGGATTTCCACTGTTGTCATGTTCGCTACGAAGGTGCCATAACGCTTGGTGATCTCGACGGGCAGCGAATCTTGCTTCTTCACCAAGTTCGAGATCACGTCTCGGCCACTGGACGATTCAACGACCACTACACCGAAGCTGTGGCTGACGACATTGGTGATTGTTTGGCGCTGCGAGCGCTGCACGTCGGCCAGCAACAGCCCTTCGCTGTTGGCGACCTGCTGCTCGGCCCGCTGCACCACCGACGATGCCACCGCCGAGAGATCGACGTCGTCGGCGTTCTGGCCGGTCATGGAGGCGACCGCAGTCTTGATCTTCTCGCCGATCACCAGTTTCTGGCCGTAGAGCGCGGCGCCTTTGGCGACCGAGAGGTCCGGCTCGTTGAGCTGAGGGTCCCTGTTGAACTCGCGCTTGAGGCGCTCGGGCACCTGCGGCATCTTAGTTGAGCCGCCCACCAGCAGCAACTTGTCGAAGGCGGTGTAGCCCTTCTGCCGCGCGGCTTCGAGCATCTGCTTGGTGAAGAGGATCGTCTGCTCCAGCAGCCCGGCCGTCAGCTCGTCAAACTTCTCGCGCGTCAGCGTCACGGCAGCCGTCTGTCCGGCGTGGCTCACAGCGACGCGGGTGGATTCTTTCGCGCTCAGCGCCCGCTTAGCATCCTCGGCGCGGATCCAGAGGTCTTGCAGCGAATCGGGTGAAGTCGTGGGATCGTCGGAGGAGCCAGTCTCACGCATCCACTCCTGGGCCAGATACGTCACCACCGCCGCGTCCCAGTCGCGCCCGCCCAGCTCCTTGTCGCCGCCGGTGGCGATCACGGTGATGGCGTTCTCTTTGATCTCGATCATCGTAATGTCGAAGGTGCCGCCGCCCAGATCGTAGACCAGCACCACCTGGTTCTGCTCGTTCTGGGTGCCGAACGAGATCGCCGCGGCGGTTGGCTCGTTGATGATTTCGAGCACGTTGAGGCCGGCGATCTTGCCGGCGCGCGCGGTTGCCTCGCGCTCGTTGATGCCGAAGTAGGCGGGGCAGGTGATGACGACATCATTGATGGTGTTGCCCGTCTGCGCCTGGGCGTCGTCCACAACTTTGCGCAGTATGTACGACGAGATCTCTTCGGGCCGGTAATCCACGCCCTCGTAGGTGAAGGTCCAGTTGGGGTCGCCCATGTGGCGCTTGACCATCTCGACGACCTGCGTGGGATACAGCTTGGCGCTGTTCTTCGCCTCTTTGCCCACCACACGGCTGGTGCTGTTCTCAAAGAGCACCACCGAGGGGGTGGTCAGGTCGCCGTTGACGTTGGGCACCACCTCCGCCCTGCCGGCGTCATTGACCAACGCGATGCACGAATACGTCGTGCCAAGATCGATACCGTAGACCGAGCCTCCGCTCGCCATGATCGTACCTGCGCTTTCTACCGCACCCTACCCAAGCCCTGCTAGCCGTGCTAGCCCTGGTTGGCCGCCGGATCCTGAAAGGCCACGACCCACTCCGGTCGCAGCACTTTGCCCTGATACTCGAAACCGGGGCGCTGGCTCACCGCGATCGTCTTGTCTCGCGAGGGGTCGTCGGTGGGCTGGATGTCCCGCGCCTGGTGCCGCTCACGGTCGAAGCGCATGCCTGGTTGACTTCGATAGAGATTGACGCCACTGCGGGCGAGAATCTCTTCCACTTCGATCGCGTAGCTCTGAAGATTGCGCGCTGTCGCGCTCTTGTCCCCCCCGGTCTCGCGCACGGCCACCTCATAGCCCTGAGCCATGATGTCGTGGAGCGCGATCAGCGAGAGGAAGATTGGACGCAGAATCTGCAGGAACAAGCCTTCACGCGCCTGCCTGGTCTCGCCGTACAGAATCTCAATCTGCTGCTGCTTCGTCTGGTCATAGAGCAGCTTGGAATCGAAACGCTCGCTCAATTGATCGAGGCGCGCCACAACCTCGTCAAGCTGTTGCTGGAGCCACGCGAGGTCCGCCGGCGCGGACTCCGGCGCGGGGGCCGTCGCAACCACCGTCGCGGCTGCTGGTTGCTGGAGCTGCGACTGGCCAGCGACGCCGCCTGGCAACGATTGCACGCTGGGGTCTGTCATCCACCACTCCCTCTCGCTCTACTCTCTCTCGCCGCAATGATGATCGGCCGCAGGAGCAACTCCCGACACGCCAGGCCGGCCCGCTGCCGCGGATGGTCGTCGTGGACTATCGCAGGC
>DASVAA010000008.1:0-5050 GCA_036376595.1 Ktedonobacterales bacterium
GTCGCGCTGGCCGCCCGGCTGGACGGGCGTGACCCGCAGGCGCTGCCCGCTCCCTCTCCGAGCACCTGCTTCGTGCCGTTCACCGCGCAGACGCGCATGAGCGGCATCGATGAAGACGGCCGTGCGGTGCGCAAGGGCGCCGGCGACGCGGTGCAGCGCTGGCTGGAGGAACAGGGCGGCCGGGCACCCGACGATCTCGGGCCGATCGTGGAGCGGATCGCCCGCTCCGGCGGCACGCCGCTGGTCGTAGCCGAGGGTGGGATCGATGGCCACCGCAACGGCACCTCGCCGCGGGCGCTGGGCGTGATTCACCTGAAGGACATCGTCAAAGGCGGCATGCGCGAGCGCTTCGACCAGCTGCGGGCGATGGGCATCCGCACGGTGATGATCACCGGCGACAACCCGCTCACCGCCGCGGCGATCGCCCGCGAAGCCGGCGTGGACGACTTCCTCGCCCAGGCGACGCCCGAGACCAAGATGGAGCTGATCAAGCGCGAGCAGGCGGGCGGCCGCCTCGTGGCGATGACCGGTGACGGTACCAACGACGCGCCCGCGCTGGCGCAGGCCGATGTCGGCGTGGCGATGAACACGGGGACGAATGCCGCCAAAGAGGCGGGCAACATGGTCGACCTCGACTCCAACCCGACCAAGCTGATCGAGGTCGTCGCCATCGGTAAGCAGCTCTTGATCACGCGCGGGGCGCTGACCACGTTCAGCATCGCCAACGACGTGGCCAAGTACTTCGCCATCATCCCGGCGGTGTTCGTCGTCGCCTATCCCCAGCTCCAGGCACTTAACATCATGCGTCTGGCGACGCCGCACAGCGCGGTGCTCTCGGCGGTGATTTTCAATGCGCTGATCATCGTCGCGCTGATTCCGCTGGCGCTGCGCGGAGTCAAGTTCCGCCCCATGGGCGCTGCCGCGCTGCTGCGCCGCAATCTGCTGATCTACGGCGTGGGTGGCATCATTCTGCCCTTCATCGGCATCAAGCTGATCGATCTGATCCTGGTTGCGCTGCACCTGACGGCGTAGAGGTGCCCGTCCAGTGGCCACCCGCCATGGTGTCCTGTCTGAAAGAGAGTACGCCTCATGAGCAAGAAAACACATGACTCCGGCGCCGTCGCGATGGCACCGGCCGAGCCAAGCAGGCCACAGGCCGACCAGCCAGAGCCAGAACATGGTAAGCGTGCCGTGCTGCGCCAGTTTCGCCCGGCGATCGTGCTGACCGTGCTGCTGACCGTGATCCTCGGCATAGCATACCCGTTGGCGACCACGGGCGTGGCGCAGGTGATCTTTCCCTCGCAGGCCAACGGCACGATCATCTACGTCAACGGCAAGCCCATCGGCTCGCAGCTCATCGGCCAGTACTGGACACAGCCGCAATACTTCCACGGTCGCCCCTCCGCCACGGTGAATCTGCACGGCACCCCCGCGCCCTACGAGGCCGACAACTCCGGCGGATCGAACCTTGGCCCGACAAACCAGGCGCTCGTCACCACCGTCCAACAGCGCATCGCTGAGGTGAAGAAGGAGAATCTCGACGTGCCCCCCGGCACGCCGATCCCCGTGGACCTCGTCACTGCCTCGGCTTCCGGCCTCGACCCCGACATCTCGGTTGCCGCGGCGTACTATCAGATTCCACGCATCGCCAAAGCTCGTGGCCTGAGTCAGGCAGCGGTACGCCAGCTCGTGGACGCGCACATCGAGGGGCGGTTCCTGGGTCTCTTCGGCGAGCCGCGTGTCAACGTCCTGGAGCTCAACCTGGCGCTCGATGGCCTGCACGGTCAGGCGCACACCTGAGGCGGTCTCCATGGGAAACGACAGATCGCAGGAGCCGAAGCGACCCAAGCCAGAAGAGCTCCTGGATCGCTACCAATTGCGTGACCTGTCTGCCGCCTCCACGCCGCAGGCGAGCGACGAGGTGGGAGCAGACAGCCATCACCCGCAACGCGGCCGGCTCCGCGTCTACCTGGGCATGGCCGCCGGCGTGGGCAAGACCTACGCCATGCTCAACGAGGGCCGGCGTCGCAAATCGCGCGGGACGGATGTGGTCGTCGGCTACGTGGAAACGCATGGCAGGGCGCGCACGCAAGAACAACTAGAAGGGCTGGAGATCATCCCGCGCAAGCGCCTCACCTACCGCGGCATCACGCTCGAAGAAATGGACGTTGACGCCATCCTCAAGCGGCACCCAGCGGTCGCGCTGGTAGACGAGCTGGCGCACACGAATGTCCCTGGCTCGCGCCATGAGAAGCGTTATCAAGACGTGCAGGAGCTGCTCGCCGCCGGCATCACGGTCATCTCGACGCTCAACATCCAGCATCTGGAGGGCCTCAACGACATCGTAGAGGCCATCACGGGCGTGCGTCAGCGCGAGACGCTCCCCGATCGTGTGCTGGACGAGGCCGACGAGGTCGAGCTGGTGGACATCTCGCCCGAGGCGCTGCGCGCACGCCTGCGCCATGGCAACGTGTATCCGCTGGAACGCGCAATGCGCGCGCTGGATAACTACTTCAGTCAGAGCAATCTTGCCGCGCTACGCGAGCTGGCGCTGCGGCGCACGGCGGAGAAAGCCGAGTCGCAGCTCGAAACGATGATGCGCACCGGTGAGGGTGGCGAGGAGCCGGCGCTGGCGACGAGCGCGACCGAGCGCGTGATGGTCGCTTTCGACGCGCGACCGCATGCGCGTGAGTTGATCCGCGACGCCTGGCGGCTGGCGCGTGCGCTGAAGGCGCCCCTTCTCGCGGTAAGCGTCGTACCAGCGCAACAAAGCCGCCGGCGAGGACTGTACGCCGCTGGCGACAAACTGCCAGAGTACATCCGCCTGGCCGAAGACCTGGGCGCGGAGGTGGTTGTGCTGGAAGGCGGCAACGTCGCCGAGCGGCTCGCCGACATCGCGCGCGAGCGGCACGTAACCGAGATTGTCATCGGGCAGCCGTCGCGGAGCTTCTGGGCCGAGCGTTTCGGCGGTGGCTCGGTTGTCAATCGCCTGTTGCGCCTGCCGACGGGAGCCGACATTCACGTCGTGCCAAACCGGCCCAGCCGCCGTTCGTGAGAGAGGGGCCGAGCACGAACGAGCCGCCCCTCGCGATGAGAGGCGGCTTATTCCGGCTCCGCTTACAGGCCGTTCCAGGCGGTGTACGCCTTGGGCGTGGCGTTGGGACTGTTGTAGAGGATCACCATCGTATAGTGGGCCTTGAGCGGCATATTTAGCGGGTTGCCGGTCCAGGGATGGAGCTTGCCGCTGTCGTCGAAGTACTCGTAGACCAGCTTGTGGCTGGCATCCGCCTTGTAGGTGCTGACCTGCGTCGTGCTGAGCGGCTCGCCCCAGATGTCGAAGAACGCGCCGAGCGTGTACCGCGTGTTGGCCGACTGCGTCTCGATGTGGATGATGTCGTTCTCACCAGGGTGGACGTGTAACGGATAGATGCACGGCGTGCCAGTCGTCGCGGCGGGAATGCCGGTATTGGCGGGCACGTCGTACTGCTGGCCGTTGACGTACATCTCCAGGTAGGCGTGGTAGTGCGCCGTGACGGGCGGCTCGGAGCCGCCATTGAGGCTGTAGCAGGGCATGCCATCGCGGGTCTCGCCGGTGGCCGGCGTCGTGTAGGTGCCGGTGCTCTGCACCATCGGCCCGGAGCCGACACCGCCGGTGCTGCTGCCACCGCCGCTGGTGACCGCATGGACGATCAGCACGGCGATCAGGATCACCACCAGCGCGGCAGCCCCATAGATGACCCCGCGCTCGATGCGCTTGCGGCGCAGTTGGCGCTGCACTTCGATCTGCCGCTGGCGGCGTGCCGCCTCGTACTGCTGCCGCCGCGTCTGACGGCGTCGATCCCGATTCGTCACGGAACCCTTCGGACCGCTCATGCGCCCATCCTGTCGCCTAATTGCCTGCTGCCGATCGTCAGGCCGAGAGGCGACATGCCGCGCCTCGCGTCCGTAGCCCTCCATCACAATCCTGCTCAGTATACGTTCCGGCGTTGCTGCTGTCAACGCACGCGGCGCCCGGTTGGCGCGGGCGAGCCAGCCGCGTGTGAAGGCCGTCGGCGGCGCTCCTTTGCCAGCCCGTGCCAGACCCTTGATCGCACGGCATGATGCTTGCTAAACTAGGCAAACCTGGCACGCGGGTGCCGCCGGCTCACACCGGAACCCGCCGCGGAGCAGCAAACGAGGAGCGCGGCGCATGATCCCTATCAGCGACAACCCCGGATTGCGCCGCCGCGTACCCTACGTCAACTATGCGCTGATTGCCATCAACGTCGCCGTCTTCATCGTCGAGCTGGTGGCTGGGCCGTGCTTCCAGGTCGCCTACTCCGAGATTCCCGCTACCATCATCTCGGGCCAGCCGGCGCAGATTCAGGGCTGCCCCTACGGCCAGCCGGCGCCAGTCTACATCACCCTGCTAACCTCGATGTTCATGCACGCCAGCATACTGCACATCGCGGGCAATATGCTCTATCTGTGGATCTTCGGCGACAACGTCGAAGACCGCCTGGGACATCTCGGCTATCTGGTGTTCTACCTGTTCTGCGGCTTCGTCGCCGACTTCGCGCAGATCGCCATTGACCCCAGCTCCACTATCCCCAACCTGGGCGCCAGCGGGGCCATCGCCGGCGTGCTGGGCGCCTATCTCGTCTTCTATCCTGGCGCGCGGGTGCGCACGTTGATCTTTCTGGGCTTCTTCGTTACCATCACCACGCTCTCGGCCTTCATCGTGATCGGGCTGTGGTTCGTGCTCCAGCTCATCAGCGGCGTGGGCAGCCTGGGCGCCGTGCAACAGGGCGGCGTTGCCTACTTCGCGCACATCGGCGGCTTCGTCGCCGGGGTGGTGATCGCCTTCGCGCTGCGGCCGTTCCTCAAGCCGCCTCCCACGCCGCAGACCTACCCGGCGTACCCCATCCACCCCGATCTGCGCCAGGGTGGCTACTGGCCGCCGCAGCCGTGATCGCCCGGTCGCGTGTATCGTTGAGCGTAACGTGCTAGGATATGCGTGAGAGGCGTCAGGGTTGCCGCGCACCTGACCCCAGTGGGAGGGACGCCATGT
>DASVAA010000009.1:0-2502 GCA_036376595.1 Ktedonobacterales bacterium
CATTCAATTGCCATCGCCATGTCCTACTTTCTATCGCAAAGGGTACGGCGAACGCGGAGGTTGCGGCCGAACCGCAACACCAGCGTAGCAACATCCCGTGCCGCCTGCAACCCGGCGCCCTCGATTGCGACCTGCGCCCTCTGGGCGGAGCCATCGGGCAGCAGGTGGAGCGATAGGTGCGGCCATGCGCCATCGTGCGCTGTCGCGCTCCGCAGGCTCCGTCCCGTCGTCATCGCCGCATAGTCTCTCGTATGCCCCCGCGCGTGCTCCCTCCATGACAGCACTACGTAGCAACAGACGCCGGAGTCGCACGGCATCTCTCGCCACAGGTCTGGCGCCGATTTGACCCCGGCCGGCCGATGGGGTACAATGAGCGCGAGATCGTGCTAGGCGGGGAGTTAGGGCTTCCCTGCACCCGAAATGCTCTCTACGCGGGGCTGAATTCCCGCCCGAGGTGCTGACGCCAGCCGGTCCCAAGGGACGCGAAGGTTATGAGGATTCGGTCCCCGCGCGGCGGATGCTCGCGAACCCCGTCAGGTCCGGAAGGAAGCAGCGGTAAGGGGGCCTCTCCGGGTGCCGCGGGATTGCTGGGTCTGAGCTGGAACGTCTTGAGGGGCTGACGGCGCACAACGACGGCGGGTGCACGGTCGCTTTTCTTTTTCCGCGCGATGTCTTTCCCGGTCGAGCGCGTGCTGATGCGGTGGATGTGGTTGATAGGCTGACGGAGAAATTGCGCTCCCTATTGACGCTGCTCGAGGTGCTTGGCGCGGGTTTGGTGTGGCGCTACTGCGCCGAGCAGCCGCGCGCCGGCGCCAAGGAATAGCGCACATGCCGTACAATCGCCGCCCTTTTCCGCGGTCCTGGCTCGTCTGAAGAATGGGCTACAATGAATGCGGACCACTCCCGGCTCAACTCCTACGCTTCGAGGCATTGAGATAGATGGCATCGCACTCCCTCTACCGCAAATGGCGCTCACAGACCTTCTCCGACCTGATCGGCCAGGAGCCGGTCGTGCGCACCCTGCTCAACGCCGTGCGCGAGGGCCGGCTGGCGCATGCCTATCTCTTCTGCGGTCCCCGTGGCACCGGCAAGACGAGCGCCGCGCGGCTGCTGGCAAAGGCCGTCAATTGCGCCAACCCGCACGATGGCGAGCCGTGCAACGAATGCCTCTCGTGCCGCGAGATTACCGCCGGTACCTCGCCCGACGTGATCGAGATTGACGCCGCCTCGAACACCGGCGTGGACAACATCCGCGACCTGCGCGAGACCGTCAACCTGCTCACCACCGGCGGCCGCTACCGCGTGATTGTGGTAGACGAGACGCATATGCTCTCGACGCAGGCCTTCAACGCGCTGCTCAAGACGCTGGAGGAGCCGCCGCCGCACGTGATCTTCGTGCTCGCCACCACCGAGGCGCACAAGGTGCTGCCGACCATCGTCTCGCGCTGCCAGCGTTTCGATTTCCGCCGCCACACGATCCGCAACATCATCGCCCGTCTGCGGCAAGTGGCCGAGGGCGAGGGGCTGGAGCTTGAGCCAGCCGGCGCGGAGCTGCTGGCGCGCGCAGCACAGGGCGGCATGCGCGACGCGCTGAGCCTGCTCGACCAGGCGATGGCCTTCTGCGGCACGCGCGTGGACGCCGAGACGGTGCGGCGCATGCTCGGCCTCGCCGATCCGGGTCTGCTGCGCACGCTGCTCGTCTGCGTCGCCGAGGGCCGCGCCGCCGACGGCCTGCACCTGATCAACGAGCTGGTGGGCGACGGCGCCGACCTGCGCCAGCTCAACAGCCAGCTCGCCGAGGAGTGGCGCGCGCTGGTGCTCGCTCGCGCCGGTGCCGACGTGGCGGCGATGATGGATCGCACCGACGAGGACGCCCGCGAGCTGGCCGAGCTTGCCAGCCGCTTCTCGCTGGAGGCGCTCACCGCCTGCGCGCGCGTCTTCGCGCGCAACGAGACGCCCGCGCGCGGACTGCCGGTGCCGCAGCTCGCGCTAGAGCTGTCGTTGCTGGAGTGCATCGCGATCCAGGCCAACGGCGGAGCTGCCACGGTGGCCGCTGCCCAGGCGTCGCCAGCCGAGCGCACGCCCGACGTGACGCATAGAGCTATGCCTCCTGCCCCGGCTGCAGCGCCAGCGATGCCACTCGCCGCATCCGCTGCGCCCAGTGCGCCTGCACCGACACCGCCCGCACCAGCGGCCTCCGTGCAGCCCAGTGGCCAGCCGCGGAGTGAGGATGCCCACGCTGCCACGCCTGCGCCTCGCAGCCCAGAGGGCGAGGTGGGCGTCGCCGCGACACCGCGGGAGGATGGTTTCGCGGCCTTCGCTTCCCCCGCGCCTGATCGCGTAGGGGCGAGCCCCGGCCCGCCCGCGGGGCCGGGGGATGAGGATTCGGGCGACTACCGCGATACGCTGTTCGCGGCCCAGGAGCGCTGGGACCTGATCAAGCAGGTCTGCAAACAGAAGAGCCGCAGTGTCGCCGCGCTGCTGCACTCCGCGCGGCCGGTG